>NZ_KV837005.1:0-49970 GCF_001838465.1 Staphylococcus sp. HMSC061G12 | reverse complement strand
ATATATCAACCGAATTTGACAAAGAGCCCAAAAAGAAGGCGAGAACAAAATACTGCTCTCGCCTTCTTGTATAAAGTACTAAATTTGACTTTGTGAAACAACTTCATCTTCAATACGTTGTGAGATCCCTGGATCTACTGAATCTAAAGCTTGTTCTGCAATTTCAATCGCACGTTTGTATCTATTATTTTTAAATAGACGTTCTGCTTCATTCAAGCTCTTATCAATGCTGCTGTCATCTTTACGATAACGGTTACCATACTGGATTAATTTTTCAGCAAGAACTGCATTGACTAAAACATCCATTGCTTCATTTTCGAAATTATTCATTTGTAAGACAACTTTTGTAACTTTATCTTTCAAATGCTTCACATGAATTGGACGTTCATCAAACTGACTATTGATTTCACGTACTTCATGGTCAATTTCGTTTTTCATAATAATGAAGCGTTCTGGAACACTTGTTAAGTTAGAAGCTAATAACTTACGATAAATTTCTTCTTTCTTACTTTGCACACGTAACAAGTTATCTTCTGCTTCAGCTTCATCTTCACGTAATTGAATTAAATGATTTTGAAGCTTTTCTTGTTTTTCATTAATCACTTTAACGTGATCTTCGATATACGCTAAGTTGTCTTGAACTTCACTATAACGTACTGTCGATTTTGACATTTCTCTTAAAATTTCATCATAAACTGAAATCAAGTTTTGAATTTCATTTTCAAATTGACGTACATTTTGAATGTCTGTCTCATTGATATAGTAATTTTCACGTACATATTCAATTTCCGTTTGTAATGTATAATTTGTATCTTTCGCACGGAACAAGTCATTTGTGATAACTTCTTTCGTTTCATCTACTTTATTTTTTGATTTCACTTCATGCTCGATTAAATCATACATTTCATCAAGTTGATCATTGATAGCGTTTAATTTGTCGTATGCTTCTTCAAGTTCTAAACGACTGATCATCGGCTCAACAAAGCTCAACTCTGTTTTCATTGATTGTAAGTTACTGTCGACTTTAACATGGTCTAAATCATAGCCTTCAACTTTCAAGTCTCTGCAACCATATTTCAAGTCTTGGAATTGACCTGGAAGTTCTTTTTGCGCTTCTCGGATTAATTCCGGAATTTCTTGCATATCTTTTTGTAAGTAATTGATGTCTTCATTGAGCGTTTTAATATGCTCATAAGCTTGTTTGTAGTTCCCCTCTTCTTTTAACTCAGTATACTTAACAAGCTCTGGTTCGAACAACTCAATTTCTTTTTCTAATGGTGCTGCCGCTTCACCGAATTGATGACGGTTTGCTAAAACATCACGTTTCATTTCACGGTATGCAACTTTGCTTTCTTCAAATAAGCGGTCACTTTCTTTATGCAAAGCTAAAATGTTTTCAACTTCTTCAGTTAATTTTGCATGTTGACTTTCATAACGATCCATTAATGCGTTTGCATCGTCTAACTCAGCTTGTGCTGCAGCAAATTTGAATTTATCAAAGTTTTCTTCCGCATTATGAATTTTCTCTTCAACCGGACTTAAATTATCATTAGTATTTTTTAATGATTCGCGCTTTAAGCGGTCATATTCTAGTTGTGTTTCACCCTCAAGGGTTAAATCGTCCAACTCTCTCAGACGATCGTCTAATGTTAGTTTCTCAACCTCTATCTTGCGCTCTTCGGTTTTTTCGACCACTTGACGTTTTGAAGAACGGAGATAGAACATGATACCGACAATTATAAGTGCAATAATTATAATTGCTAAGATGATATACAGTGCCATTGTTTTCTCCTCCTATTTAATCACTTCTCATTATAGCGTAATTTCTTGCCTCATTAAAATAAAATATTAATTTTCTTTATACAAATTGCTGATTAAGCACCTTAAATTGAAGTCTTATAGATGTCCATATTATAATATGGAAAATGCTAGACAGAAAAGAGGTCATTATTTATGAAACAAACGACGACAAACTACCAATCAATTGCACAACAAATGAAAGGTTTAAATGCAGATGAAAAATATTTAATCACTTTGCTAAGTAACACTTCTGCCCTTTTAAATGAAAACTTAGATAATATTAATTGGATTGGTTTTTATTTAATGGAAGCAGGACAACTCATTTTAGGGCCCTTCCAAGGCAGACCTGCTTGTACACCTATTCAAGTCGGCAGTGGTGTTTGCGGAACATCTGTTGAAAAAGATATCGTTCAACGTGTAGAAGATGTTCACCAATTCCCTGGTCACATCGCATGTGATGCACGTAGCCGATCAGAAATTGTCATTCCATTGCATAGTGATGGTGAAGTCATCGGTTTATTAGATATTGATGCACCGATCACAGGTCGCTTTACTCAAACTGATGAAGAAGGCCTAGTCTCATTAATGAAAATTCTTGAAGAACAAATTGCACGAACAGTGAAATAATTGTTTTGCATGGAAATATAGATAAACCCTTGACTTTATTCGTCATAATGGTACAATACTCTTTGTGTGAAATAACGAAAGTAGCAATTGTATATTAATAGGCTCTATGTTGTTCCCAACGCGGACGTGCCGTGTAACCGGAGCTATGAGGCGAGGACACACAAAACAATATATCCTATTAAGCATACAATACTCTTCTTTGTTTTTTCATAACAACTACAAAAAACAAAAGGAGGAGTCTTAACATGGCTCGATTTACAGGTTCAAACTGGAAAAAATCTCGTCGTTTAGGTATCTCTTTAAGCGGTACTGGTAAAGAGTTAGAAAAACGCCCTTACGCACCAGGTCAACATGGTCCAAACCAAAGAAAAAAATTATCAGAATATGCGATTCAATTACGTGAAAAACAAAAATTACGTTACTTATACGGAATCACTGAAAGACAATTCCGTAACACATTCGATATCGCTGGTAAACAATCTGGTGTTCACGGTGAAAACTTCATGCGTTTACTTGCTCGTCGTTTAGACGCAGTTGTATATGCTTTAGGTTTAGCACGTACACGTCGTCAAGCACGTCAATTAGTAAACCACGGACACATCGAAGTAGATGGTGGACGCGTTGATATCCCATCATACACTTTAAAACCAGGTCAAGTGATCTCAGTTAGAGAAAAATCTCAAAAACTAGACATCATCCTTGAATCAGTTGAAATCAACAACTTCGTACCAGAATACTTAGAATTCGACGAAGAAAAATTATCAGGTACTTTCGTACGTATTCCAGAACGTAGCGAATTACCTGCTGAAATCAACGAACAACTTATCGTTGAGTACTACTCAGGTAAATAATAATTTCGAGATTTCGATACTGCATCTTTTCAAAAGGTGCAGTATTTTTTTATGTTAATTTCCCCCCTCCCTTTTATAAGCGCTAGTATTATTCAGTTGTTTGCGTCATAATATAATTACTAAATAGAAGGAGATGTGCAACGTGAAAAACTGGTTGAAAAATAATAGATTGATTATGATACTAGCCGGTGTTTATCTTGTTTCTGGTTTCATCTTCTTACCAAGTTTTACTGAATACTTTGATAAAAGTTATTTTGAAAAATCAATATTAAAAGTGATCATTGATGCTTTTATAGCCAACTTCGGCTTTGCATTATCTTTATCCCTTGCGATTTCTTTTGTACTTTCAGCTATTATTATGACGTATCAATATTTTAAAAATGACGAAGTAGATAACGTAATAAAAAGTTTTGCGTTTATCGTTTTAGTGGTTAACGTGTATGTATTTGTTAGTACTTTGATTTTATTATCAATTACCCAAGATAATGGTGAAGCGATTTTTGCGTTATTTGGATTCTTTTATGGTTTCACAAAGTATCTGCCTTGGGCTTATAACATGATTAATGAACGATTCAATATATCAGACATAAAAATGAATAAAAAATAAAGGATGCCTGTAAAATCAGACATCCTTTTATTATGCACGATGCGCTTTGGCTTTTTTTCGTTTTACTACTCTATAGATAGTAACTCCTATAATGATGATTACCCAGCTTAATAACTCTTTTTTATCCAGTCTTTGGATGGGTTTGAGGTTAAATTTCATCGTTGTTCGAGAAAAACAGATATGAGTTCTCAATCGTTCTTCTCTAATCTTCCCTTCTGTTAATTAGATAATTTAATTATACAAGTGGTATTCTAATTAATCAATCTAATTCAAAATAATGATTTGGGCCATCTGTAATGATGCCATCTACCCCATCAATCATTAGTTTTCTAATATCATTGATATCATTGACTGTATAAGGCAATACTTTTAAGTGATGCAAGTGGGCTCTTTCTATAAACTTTTGGTTAACGAGTTCATAATTAGGATTAGCATACTCACAAAATTTAGCTAATTTATTAAAATTTGGCATTTTAAACAAATATTTTTTCTTACTTAACAACACACCAAGAGAATACTTTCGTGTAAGTTTAGATATTTTCTCTATACTTCTTTCATCAAATGATTGGATAATGACCTTATTTGCATCTAAATGGGCATCTTCTATTTCTTTTAATAATTGTTCTTCTATATTTGGATATTTACTTGGCTTCTTAATCTCAATCAGTAAAGTCGTATCATGTGGTTCAACTAACTTTGCGACTTCTTTAAATGTCATAATCTTTGCGCCTATAAATGTCGCATCTTTCCATGAACCGAAATCATAGCTTTTTAATTCATCTCGCGTATAATCTTTAACATATCCACTTCCATTAGAAGTTCGATCTATTTTATCATCATGGATAACAACGAGTTGATGATCTTTAGTTAAATGCACATCAATTTCTAGCATATCTACTGAAGCGTTCAATGCTGCTTTATAAGCCAGTAACGTATTTTCTGGATAGTCTAATGAAAATCCACGATGTGCAATAATTTGAAAATCCTCACTCGGAATGACTTTTTCCATGTTATTCACCCTTTTAATATGATTGTAAAAACAATCTATCATAATTTAAACGGAGGTCAAAGAGATATGGCAGAACATGATTTTATTGTGACAACACAATGGAGCGGCGGCAGAGATGAAACTGGCACTGTTAAAGGCGATGTTTTAAACGAGTCTATTTCTATTCCAAGCTCACTTGGAGGTGTTGGCGAAGGTACAAATCCAGATGAAATGTTGATTGCTGCTGCCTCTTCTTGTTATATCATTTCATTAGCAGCAACTCTAGAACGTGCCCATTTCACTGATATTTCTATTAACCAATCTTCAGTCGGGACCGCTTCTCTCAATAACGGTAAATTCAAAATGGAGAAAATTACGCATCATCCTAAAATTACTGTTGATGCTGATCAAAAAGAAGCACTCGAAAAAAGATTAGATAAACTTTTAAAAATTGCTGACAATAACTGCATGATATCTAATTCAATCAGAGGTAATGTTGAGATTGAAATCGATGCAGTCATTCTATAACAGCAACCCAACTTTGGTTGGGTTGCTTGTTACTTTATATTAAAACGCTTACAATATCAGTTTAATATAAAATCATCAATTTTAAGTAAAAGTATACTTAAATTGCCTTTATTATTTTCAGAATATTTGGTAAGATTAATGAATCTTACATTAGGGGGAAATCTATATGTATCATCATCCATTGTTATTGACACCTGGACCAACTCCGATTCCTGAACGCATTCAACGCGTCATTCAAGAACCGATGATTGGTCATCGCACAAAAGAATTTGAAGCAATCGCAGAAAAAGCATATAAAGGGTTAAAACCTGTATTCGGGGCTGAAAACGACGTTTTAATCTTTACTTCCAGTGGGACAAGCGCTTTAGAAGCAAGTATGGTTAATCTGTTAAATCCGAATGACCATGTGGCTGTAATTGTTTCTGGTGCCTTTGGTAATCGTTATAAACAAATCGCTCAAACATATTTTAAAAATGTACATGTCTTTGAAGTAGCTTGGGGAGCAGCAGTAGACGTTGAGGCATTTATTCAATATCTAAAAGCATTACCAGAACCTGTAACTGCCGTTTACAGTCAATATTGTGAAACATCGACTTCTGTCCTTCACCCTATTCATGAATTGGGTAAAGCGATTCACAAAAACTTCCAAGAAACATACTTTGTAGTAGACGGTGTAAGCTGTGTCGGGGCAGTAGATGTAAACTTAAAACGTGACTACATTGATGTCTTAGTGTCAGGAAGTCAAAAAGCAATCATGTTGCCACCAGGCTTGGCATTTGCAGCTTATTCTGATCGTGCTAAAGCACGTTTTGCAGAAGTTAAAACACCTCGTTTTTATTTAGACTTCAATAAATATATTGCTTCTGCTGAAAAAAATTCAACACCATTTACACCGAATGTGAGTCTGTATAAAGGTGTCGCTGCCTATGCAGATTGGATTGAAGAACAAGGCTTTGAAAACGTAATTGAACGTCATAACGTCATCAGAGATGGTTTAAGAGCTGCATTAAAAGCTTTAGACTTGCCATTACTTGTTAAAGATGAATTTGCTTCACCAACTGTAACCGCATTTGTGCCAAATTCTCCAAGCGAAGTCACAACGATTAAAAATGAATTACTAGACCGTTTTAATATCACAATTGCTGGCGGTCAAGGTAAATTAAAAGGTCAAATTCTACGTATTGGTCATTTAGGTCAAATCGATACTGCCGACATTTTACAATGCATCAGCGCATTAGAAATTGTACTTTCAGAAATACGTCATCAAACATATATCGGTAAAGGTACTACAGCATATTTAGAGGTGGTAAAAGCTTATGTATAAAATTTTAGTATCAGATCCCATCGCTAAAGATGGTTTACAAACTTTATTAGACGATCCAGATTTCGAAGTAGATATTGATACAGGACTTTCTCTTGATGAACTAATAGAAAAAATTAAAGCATATAACGGTTTAATCATACGAAGCCAGACACAAGTAACACCTGAAGTCATTGAAGCTGCTGAAAATTTAAAAATCATTGCACGTGCAGGTGTCGGTGTCGATAATATTGATAGAGATGCAGCTACAAAGCATGGTGTATTAGTGATTAATGCCCCTGATGGTAATACTATTTCAGCAACAGAACATTCAATGGCAATGATACTTGCGATGGCGCGTCAAATACCTGAAGCCAACCAATCATTAAAAGAAGGTAAATGGAATCGTTCTCAATTTAAGGGTACAGAGTTGTATCATAAAACACTTGGTATCATCGGTACAGGACGTATTGGTCTAGGTGTCGCTAAACGTGCGAAAAGTTTTGGTATGAAAATTATCGCATTTGATCCTTACTTAACTGCTGAAAAAGCAAAAGAACTAGATATCGAGCGTGCCTCAGTTGATGAAATTGCACAACGTGCTGATTTTGTAACAGTCCATACCCCACTGACACCTAAAACGAAAGGTTTAATCAATGCTGATTTCTTTGCTCAAGCAAAACCTAATTTACAAATCATCAACGTTGCACGTGGCGGTATTATTGATGAACAAGCTTTAGTTGATGCTTTGGATAAAGGTTTAATTGCACGGGCTGCTATTGACGTATTTGAACATGAACCTGCAACTGATTCACCTTTAACTAAACACGATAAAATTGTTGTAACACCGCACTTAGGTGCTTCAACAGTTGAAGCTCAAGAAAAAGTGGCCGTCTCTGTTTCAAATGAAATAGAAGAATTCTTCCACACAGGTAATGTCCGACATGCGGTCAATGCACCAAAAATGATTTTTGGCGAAGAAGATAATGAGTTACAAGAATACTTGAACTTATGTGATATGGTCGGCAAAGTATGTATCCAATTATTAGGTAAAGCACCACGTGAATTGAAAATTAAATTCAGCGGTGAATTAGTTAAAGAAGATACAAATATTTTAACACGTACGATTGCTAAAGGTATTTTATCTCAAGATCTAGCTGAACGTGTAAACTTGGTTAATGCCCTCTTCTTATTAAATGAACAAAACGTTGTTTATAATGTGGAAAAAGATGCGAAATCACGTTCATTCAACAACTATATTGAATTAACAATGATTAACCGTGATCGTAAAGTAACAGTCGGTGCCACTGTCTTAAACGGCTATGGTCCACGTATCGTTCAAATCAATGACTACCCTGTTGATTTCAAACCAGAAAAATATCAATTAGTCATTCATCACCAAGACCGTCCAGGTATCGTAGGACGCACAGGACAAATTTTAGGTGAATATGATATCAACATCGCTTCTATGCACTTAGGACGTACTACACAAGGCGGTAATGCGATGATGATTATCTCAGTCGATATGCCTGTTTCTGACGAAGTTATCGCTGCATTACATCAAATCGATGGATTTGAATCTATTCAATTTGTAGACTTAAATAAATAATAATCACAAAAATACCGGCAAACTGGAAATAATATCCAAGTTTGCCGGTTTTTCATTACAATAAAATTGAACGAATATCTAATACATTATTCACAATATAATCTGCGTGATATGATTCTAATTCTTCTTTTGCTTTTTTACCTTTTAAACCGGTTAAAGTACCGATAAACGTTGCACCTGTCTTTTGTGCACTGAATAAATCTGCAAGAGAGTCACCGACTATGTATATCTCTTCTCCAGCAAATACCTGTTCTTGTTGTTCGGCGTAATTTTGATAATCCGCTTCATTATTACCGTTATATGCGGCAACATAACAAAACGGGTTCGGTTTACCTAATGGTTTAAGTTCAGGGAACATTTCTTCTGCCTTTAACACTTCACTCGCTGATACAATGTGTGACTCATCAAAGTATTTTAAAAAGCCTTTATCTTCAAATGGCACTAACGTTTCCGTTCTTGGTCGACCTGTCGCAACTGCGAGCGTATAGCCAGCTGCTTTTAAGTCACTTAATAAAGTTTTGAGTTGATCCGCTTCAGCCAATTCTTCTTCATGATAAATATAACCTGTTTTAAAATCGCTTCTCGGTATTTTTTCTTCAACTTTTCGATATAGACGATGACCCAAATACCATTCTTGGAATACTTCTTGTGCAATTTCCCATAAAGGACTGCGGATTTCAAATAACTCAGTATGTTTTGTATCAAGTTGTTCTGCCGCATAGTTGCGTAAATCACGGTAAATTTTTGTTTTACCTGATTCTGCGTTTTCGATAAAGTGAAGCGGCTTCATAAAGTCGACTTGTTGACGACCGACCAAGTCTCCTACTTCTTGAATGGTCACATCTGTAAAAGGATGTGCTGTTAAAAAGGCTTCCCTGTCCTCTTTCGATAACGTTTTGAGTAAATCTATCAAATGAATGGATAACACAATAAACAACATATCCCAGTTGGAATTCAAACCACGAGATTTCATCGCATTTAAAATGTTATCTTGATCAAAAACAACTTGGCGAATCAAGTTGATTTCGCTGTCATTAATAGAATTAAATGTCACAGTCGGCATTAATTTTAAAAAGTGCTGACTCATCAGCATTTCGTATACCGTTAATGCTGAAACATCAAAACATCTTTCTTCACTTAAAAATACACCATCAACATCAAATAATACTGCTTTCATTTCTCCACCTACTTCGGAAAATTCAGAATAATTAATATTATACAAAGTTATACATAAATAAGCAATAGAACGGAGACAACTCTTCTTAAAGCGTCTCCGTTCTTATGACTTTATTCTGATTCTAATTGTCTTTCTACTTCATCTGCGACTTGTTGCACCTGTGTACCGATAATGACTTGAACATTATGTTGGCCGCTTGTTGTTACACCCGCAGCACCGGATTGTTTAATTTGCGCTTTATCGATTTGATCGATATTTGCTACTTCTAAACGTAAACGTGTAGCACAGTTCGTTAATGAAGTAATATTTTCTTTACCACCTAATCCAGAAATAATTTGTGTAGACATTGCGCTATATTTGCCACCTTTGCCTGACTCACTTGATACACCTTCTTCATCCACAGGGTCAGCAATCTTTTCATCTCCACGACCAGGAGTATTTAAATTAAAGACTGAAATAGCCACTCTGAACACTACATAATAAATTACAAAGAAGACAACACCCTGTACCATCAACATCCATGGATGATTAGAAACTGGATTGATTAATGATAATAAGAAGTCAATCAGTCCTGCACTAAATGAGAAACCTGCAGTCCAATGGCAAAGTGCAGCGATGAATAAAGATAAACCTGTTAACAATGCATGAATTACAAATAATACTGGAGCTGCAAACATAAATGCGAATTCGATCGGTTCAGTTACACCTACAAAGAAGGCTGAAATCGAACCAGCGAGCATTAAACCAGCAACACGTTTCTTTTGTTTAGAATCTGCTGTTTGATACATAGCAAGAGCAGCTGCTGGCACACCAAACATCATCACTGGGAAGAATCCAGCCATATATCTGCCTGTGATACCTTTAACCGCACCTTCTCCTGTTTGGAATTTCGCAATATCATTAATACCTGCTAAATCAAACCAGAATACTGAATTTAATGCGTGGTGTAATCCAGTTGGAATTAATAAACGGTTGAAAAATCCGTACAGGAATGCACCGAATGCGCCGAAATCCATAATCCATTTACCAAATGAAATAATACCACTATACACAAATGGCCATACAAATAATAAAATAATCGTCAAAATAACCGATAAGAATGCTGTCATAATAGGTACTAAACGCTTACCACTAAAGAATGACAAAGCAGTCGGTAATTCGGTCCCACTGAATTTGTTGTAACAAAATGCCGCAATTAAACCGATAATTAAGCCGATAAATACGTTTTGGTTATTCATAGCGGTAAAACCGATGTTTAAGCTATCTTCTTTTACACTTAAAATTTTCGCTAAAGTTTCTGTTTTTAATACTGACGTCACGACAAAGTAACCAACAACTGCCGCAAGTGCCACAGAACCATCGTTCTTTTTGGCCATACCTAATGCCACACCAATCGCGAAAAGTAAGCCGAGTTGTTCTAAAACTGCGATACCGCTTTGGAAAATAAATTCAGCTAAAGTCGGTGTAACCTCTAAAGCCTTTAATAAATTTCCAATACCAATAATAATGGCTGCTGCTGGCAAGACGGCAACGGGAAGCATTAATGAGCGTCCAAGACGTTGTAAAAAGTTATACATTGTTCATCCTTCTCTCTCTATATAAAATGATTGAAAACACATAAAAATAAAGTCAGATGCGGTGAAGGAGCTGCGTTCTCTACCATCATCTGACTTTGATGTCATGTTATTATTTAGGTAACTGTTTTAATTCTTGTTGTAAAGCTCTTGTACGTTTAGTTAATTCTTGTGTAATATAGTCCACTTTTTCATGACGTTTTTTTAAATGGTCTGGTAAAGCGTTCGTATCAATCGGTTCACCGAAAATAATTTTAGCTTTGCCTGTTACTAGACCAATAATTTTATCTGGACCTTCATAAGCTGCAGGTACAATAGGTACTTTTGCCATCATAGCAATCGTAGCTGCACCACGTTTTAATGGTGTTTCTTCAGAAGAACGATGTCCTGCTGGGAACATACCGATTGTTTTATTTTTCTTCAATAAATTCACAGGTGTTTTAATAGTACTTGGTCCAGGATTTTCACGATCCACTGGAAAAGCATTTAATGATTTTAAGAAGTTGCCGAAAGCCGGGTTATAAAATAACTCTTTCTTAGCCATATAATGGATTTGATTTGGGTAAAGCGCCATACCAAGCATAATCACTTCGTTATAACTTTCATGGTTGCAAGTGACCACATAACGATTTAGTTGCGGTACATTTTCTCGTCCATAAACTTTAAGCGATTTACTTAGTTTGACAATAATCCAATATAAAATACTGCTGATAAATTTATACATTCTGTCACCTACTAAATTGTTTATTTAACTATACAAATTCTATCACTTCCGCCCCTTGGCAACAAGCCTATTTCAAGCTTCTATTGATTCTGTCATCATCTTATAAAGTTTGTCATAGCAAAATAGTAGAAATTATGTACTAAACATATGATAATAATAAAAAGAAACATATTGGGAGGAATTCAATGACTGAATACTATAACGAAAATTATCAACCGCCTAAGCGTTCGTTCCCATGGTTACGTGTGATTCTCATCGCTTTACTTTCGGGAATCGTCGGCGCTTTAATTGTCTTCGGTGCCACAAAATTGATGAATTCATCAAATGACGGTGCGACTGTACAAGAAGCCTCAAATAGTAAAGGCGGCAATGTCTTAGACGGTAAAAGTTCAAAGTATAAATCTGTTAATCAAATGATCAATGATGTCTCACCTTCTATTGTTGGTGTAATCAATATGCAGAAAGCACAAAGCTTAGAAGATTTCTTCAATGGCTCTGCTGGTAAATCACAAGAAGCGGGTATCGGTTCTGGTGTAATTTATCAAAAATCCGGTGACAGTGCGTATATCGTTACTAACAATCATGTGGTGGATGGTGCAAGTGAAATCAAAGTTCAATTACATGATACAAAAAAAGTCGATGCTAAATTAGTCGGCAAAGATGCATTAACTGATATCGCGGTATTAAAAATCGAAAATGCACCGGGTACTAAAGCTATCCAATTCGCAAACTCATCAAAAGTCAAAACAGGAGACAGCGTTTTTGCGATTGGTAACCCATTAGGATTAGAATTTGCGAATACTGTGACATCAGGTATCATTTCTGCAAATGAACGTACGATTGAAACACAAACATCTGCCGGTAATAATAAAGTGTCAGTGCTACAAACCGATGCAGCAATCAACCCTGGTAACTCAGGCGGTGCTTTAGTCAATTTAGATGGCGATCTTGTCGGCATCAACTCTATGAAAATTTCTATGGCACAAGTTGAAGGTATCGGATTTGCGATTCCAAGTAATGAAGTGAAAATTACAATCGAACAACTTGTAAAACATGGTAAAGTCGAACGCCCATCTATTGGTATCGGTACAATCAACATGAGCGACATTCCTGAACGTTATAAACGTGAATTAGATACTGATCGTAATGATGGTGTCTATGTGGCGAAAGCTTCAGGCAGCAGCGAACTTAAAGAAGGAGACATTATCATCGAAGCAGATGGTAAAGCAATTAAAGATGATAGCGATTTAAGGTCTTACTTATATGAAAATAAAAAGCCGGACGATACATTGAAAGTTAAAGTTATCCGTGATGGCAAGAAACAAGATCTAGATGTACGTCTAGGTAAAAAATAATCGTTTGAACACATATTAAAACGCTTGAAGCAGGACATTCCTCTTCAAGCGTTTTATTTGTTTATATTCATTTCTGAAATAATATTATTGGTATTTCACCATGAAGTATTTCTTTTTACCGCGACGTACTATTGTAAATTCATTATCAATTTTATCTTCGTCAGTAATTTCATATTTTAAATCTTGTTGACGTTCACCATTAATGTAAATCGCACCGTTTGACACATCTTCACGTGCTTGGCGTTTAGAAGAAGAAATACCCGCTTCTACAATGAAATCAACAATATTTGTTGTATCATGGTCGACTGCAGCTTGTGGTACATCTTTAAAGCCTTCACGTAATTCTTGACTGCTCAAAGCTTTTAAATTACCGCTGAATAATGCTTCTGAAATACGAATCGCATCATCTAAGGCAGCTTGACCATGAATAAAGCTTACAACATTTTCAGCAAGTGCTTTTTGCGCTTCACGTTTATGAGGTGCTTCATTTTTAGATGCTTCTAATTGTTCAATTTCTGCTTTATCTAAGAACGTAAAGTATTTTAAGAACTTGATAACATCTTCGTCAGATGTATTGATCCAGAATTGGTAAAGTTCGTATGGGCTTGTTTTTTCAGCATCTAACCAAACTGTACCTGATTCGGATTTACCGAATTTCTTACCATCCGCTTTTGTGACTAATGGAATTGTGAAGCCAAACGCTTCTGTTTGACCGTACATACGGCGCATTAATTCGATACCACTTGTGATATTACCCCATTGGTCAGAGCCGCCGATTTGAACTTTACAGTTAAATTCACGGTTTAAATGACCGAAATCGATTGCTTGTAAAATCATGTATGTGAATTCAGTGTAAGAAATACCCTTTTCTAAACGTGATTGTACTGAGTCTTTACCTAACATGTAATTCACGCCTACATGTTTACCGTAATCACGTAAGAAATCAATTAATGAAATTTGGCTTAACCAATCTTTATTGTTAACAAGTTGTGCTGCACCTTCACCAGAGAAATTAAAGATTTTATCCATTTGTGCACCGATACCACGTACGTTATCTTCAACTTGTGATTCTGTTTGTAAAACACGTTCGTCCGTTCTGCCTGATGGGTCTCCAATCATACCTGTACCGCCGCCGATTAATACAATCGGTTTATGACCGTATTCTTGGAAACGACGTAAAGTTAATAATGGTAATAAATGACCGATATGCATACTGTCAGCAGTTGGGTCCACACCACAGTATAATGTCACTTGCTCTTTATCTAATAATGCTTTTAAACCTTCAGCATCTGTTTGTTGATAAACTAGGCCACGCCACTCTAAGTCTTGTAATAATTCATTTGTCATATCATATTCCTCCTCATATTTTGTGTTTGCTGTGTTTTAGAAATTTGGAAAATAAAAAAACCCTTACAGAAAAATTCTGTAAGGGCGCATCTATTGCACGGTACCACCATACTTAAAAAGGTTACTTTCATTAATGATACGTTCATTAAGTCAAACGTTGGATACTTTTTATTAAGGCAACAGGTGTATTCGCTGATTTGTTGTTACTGGTTCGCAGCATCCACCAGTTCTCTGAAAACAATCAAATGAGTTACTTTTCCTTATCCAAAACATATTAATTTGTATTCATTATAATCAACTGTTTTTTAAAAGTCAACTTGAATTCAATTATGCTATACTATGTTTAATTAACGGAGGCGAAACATGAAACCATTCAAACTTAATGCACCCTTAGCTTCTACCCCGCTTCGTATCTTTGAACAATGGTATAAGCGGATTAAATATTCTTTTGTTTGGCTGTTCATTATTATTTTGCTGACTTTGAGTTTAGCAACCGGTTTATTAGTCGGTTTCTTTATGAGTATGACAGCGCAGTCAGAAAATATTACAGATACAGAATTACGTGAGGCTGTACTGAATGTACCTGGTGATGAACAAGTCAATTATGCTAAAAAAGATTTCTTATCACAATATGATGAATCACAAAACCCATTGTTAGTTGGACCGAAAAGCGTGAATGCTTTACTACCCAAAGCTTTAATTGCTTCTGAAGATTCACTGTATTATAAACATGATGGAATCTTACCTAAGGCATTACTGAGAGCTATTTATCAAGATATATTTGAAACAGAGGTCTCTTCAGGCGGCAGTACCATTACCCAACAAGTGATTAAGAATCAGGTGTTGAATAATGATAAGACCTATAACCGTAAAGCAAATGAAATTGTATTGGCACTCAAACTTGAACGGATTATGACTAAAGAAGAAATCTTATATACGTATTTGAACATCGTTCCTTTTGGACGTGATTATAATGGCGACAACATTACAGGTATTGGATCCGCTTCATTTAGTTTATTCGGGAAACCGCCAAGTGATGTGAATTTGCCGGAAGCGGCTTATCTTGTCGGATTAGTTCAAAGTCCTTATTATTACACACCTTATGAAGCAGACGGCACACTTAAACCTAAAGATGAACTCGAAATCGGCTTACAGCGTCAACATTATGTACTATGGCGTATGAGAGTAGAAGGATTGATTTCTGAATCTACGTATGAAAAAGCAGAAAAATATAATATAGAAGCACATTTAATGACAAAAAGACCCTGAAGTCATGAGTAATATACTCACACTTCAGGGCCTTTTTTAGTTATAGCTTAAATTAGAATAAACCTTTCGCATGGCCGTCTTCTGTAACGTCCATATTTAATGCAGCTGGTTTCTTAGGTAAGCCAGGCATTGTCATAATCGCACCTGTTAAAGCAACGATAAAGCCAGCACCTGTTTTAGCTTGTAATTCTCTGATTGTGATTTCGAAATCATCAGGCGCACCTAATAAATCTTTATCATCTGAGAATGAATATTGTGTTTTAGCCATACATACTGGGTAATTATCCCAACCGTTTTCTTTAATTTGTTTCAATTGTTTTTGTGCTTTGCTTGTAAATGTTACTTTTTTACCGCCGTAGATGTTTTTAACAATTTTTTCGATTTTTTGTTCAATTGGTTCATCAAGTTCATAAGTATTTTTGAAATCATGTTTTTCATTTAATACTTCTTTCACTTGTTCAGCTAATTCAATGCCGCCTTTGCCGCCTTTTTCCCAAACTTCAGTTAAGGCAATACGTACATTGTTTTCTTTTGCCCAGTCTTCAACTACTTTAGTTTCAGCATCTGTATCTGCTACGAATGCATTTAATGCTACGACTGGTTCTACACCGAATGAACGGATGTTTTTGATATGACGTGCTAAGTTTTCTAAACCGTCTTTAACTGCTTGAACATTTTCTTCTTTCAAGTCATCTTTTGCTACGCCGCCATGCATTTTCAATGCACGGATTGTCGCAACAACTACAGCAGCACTTGGTTCGAATCCTGCTTTACGTGATTTGATGTTCATGAATTTTTCAGCACCTAAGTCTGAACCGAATCCAGCTTCAGTCACCACAACATCAGCTAGTTTACGTGCTGTTTCAGTTGCAAGAATTGAGTTACAACCATGTGCAATATTTGCGAATGGCCCACCGTGAATTAATGCTGGTGTACCTTCGATTGATTGCACTAAGTTAGGTTTGATTGCGTCTTTAAGAATCATCGCAATTGCACCTTCAACTTCTAAATCAGCAACCGTAACTGGTTTGCGATCACGTGTATATGCAACTGTAATGTTAGCGATACTTTCTTTTAAGTCTTTCAAGCCAGTGCTTAGGCAAAGAATCGCCATAATTTCAGATGCTACTGTGATGTTGAATCCATCTTCACGCGGAACACCTTGTGTTGGTCCACCAAGACCTACTACAACTTGTCTTAACGCACGGTCGTTCATGTCTAACACACGTTTCCATTCGATACGACGTTGGTCAATGCCTAACGCATTACCTTGATGGATGTGGTTATCAATAAATGCTGATAACGCGTTGTTTGCTGTTGTAATCGCATGGAAGTCACCGTTGAAGTGTAAGTTGATATCTTCCATTGGTAATACTTGTGCGTAACCGCCGCCAGTTGCGCCACCTTTAATACCGAATACTGGACCTAATGCTGGCTCACGTAATGCCATAATGACATTATCTCCTAATTCATGGAAGGCATCTGCTAAACCAACAGTTACAGTTGATTTACCTTCACCAGCTGGTGTTGGACTCATTGCAGTAACAAGAACAACTTTCCCTTTGTCCCCATTGTCTTTTAATTGGTTAATGTCAATTTTAGCTTTATAGTGACCATATGGTTCTAAAGCATCTTCCGAAATACCAATCTTTTCTGCAATGTCTTTAATTGGTTGTAATGTAGCTTGATTCGCGATATCCAAATCTGATAAATGACTCAATTCATTCAGCCCCTTATTTAGTAATTGAATTACAGTCTCAGCAACCATCCGTTCACTTTATTTACCACGTACTTTTATGCCCTCAACGCTTTAAAAATACGTTTAGATAAATGCAGTAAATAGAGACTTGCTTCAACTGTTTTTAAAACCTTTTACATCATTCATCATATCGAAATATACATTTATTGTCGAACATATTCATCATTAATTTTTAAGTATTCTTACTTTTATGGTAATATTACAAAAATAGATGATAAAATTTTATGTAAAACCTTTATTTTGCAATAATGAAAGCGATACCAAAACATTGATTTTATTTTGATATCGCTCATATGATCAACCTATTTTATTGTTAGTTTTTTATATACAATTAGTCTTCCATTGTACTTAAATCACCTTCAGGAAGATCAAGTTCCCAAGCTTTTAATACACGTCTCATAATTTTACCTGAACGTGTTTTCGGTAATTTATCTTTGAATTCAATTTCTCTTGGTGCAGCGTGCGCAGATAAACCGTGTTTGACGAATGTTCTGATATCTTCTTTCAATTCATCATTTGGTTCATAGCCATGATTTAAAGCAACGAATGCTTTAATAATTTCACCACGTACTGGGTCTGGTTTACCAATAACACCTGCTTCTGCGACTGCAGGATGTTCCACTAATTTAGATTCCACTTCGAATGGTCCGACACGTTCACCAGCAGTCATAATCACATCATCAACACGACCTTGGAACCAGAAGTATCCATCTTCATCTTGATATGCTGAATCTCCTGATACATACCAATCACCAATAAAGTAAGAATCATACTTTTCTTGGTTTTTCCAAATTTTACGCATCATGGATGGCCAGCCTTTTTTAATGGCTAAGTTACCCATTCGATTCGGTGGTAACTCATTACCTTGGTCATCCACAATAGCCGCTTCAATACCAGGTAATGGTTTACCCATAGAACCTAGTTTTACATCCATAGATGGATAGTTGACAATCATATGACCGCCTGTTTCTGTCATCCACCAAGTATCTAAAACAGTGTGTTCTAATACTTCTTTTGCCCATTTAATTACTTCTGGGTTTAATGGTTCACCTACAGAATACACTTCTCTTAATGATGATATATCGTATTTCTTCACAACGTCGTCTCCTGCACTCATTAACATACGTAATGCTGTCGGTGCTGTATACCAAATTGTGACTTTAAATTCTTCAATCATGCCATACCATGCTTCAGGAGAGAAACGTCCCCCAGCAATACAGTTTGTCACACCGTTTAGCCAAGGTGCGAAAATACCGTATGAAGTACCAGTTACCCAACCTGGGTCTGCTGTACACCAATAAATATCGTCTTCTTGTAAATCAAGAACATATTTACCTGAAATATAGTGTACAATCATGGCATCTTGAACATGTAACACACCTTTAGGTTGTCCTGTAGAGCCAGAAGTATAATGTAAGATCAAACCGTCTTCACGATCTAACCATTCGATATCAAATGAATCGCTAGCATCTTCCATTTCTTGTTGAAAATCTACGTATTCATCGTCTACCCCATCATTATCGACGATGACAATTTTCTCTAGATTTGGTAAGTCGTCTTTTGGAATACGGTCTACTAAATCTTTCGTTGTTACAATTACTTTCGCATCACTATTATCTAAACGATCAGCGACTGCTTTTTCCATAAATGCTTCAAATAATGGTCCGACAATTGCACCAATTTTTAAAATACCAAAGAACGCAAAGTATAACTCTGGTGTTCTTGGCATAAAGATAAAGACACGATCCCCTTTTTCTACTTGTGCTTTATCTTTTAGTACGTTTGCGGCTTTATTCGATAATTGCTGCATTTCTTTATAAGTATAACTTTCTTTACGTTTGGCATCTTTGTAGTTTAAGGCCACTTTATCCCCAAGGCCATTATCTACGTGACGATCAATACATTCATACGCCATATTGATCTTTCCTGTTTCATACCATGAAAAAGCTTTTTCTACGTCTTTCCAATCAAAGTTCTGATACGTTTCGTCATAGTTTTGAAGGTTATAATTACCTTCTCCCCCTTTATAAATATCAACTTTCATTTGAATTGCCCCCTTTGTTTGAAATCGCTTTCAAAAACCATTATACAAAAATCATAGTAAATTTTCAAAAATAATTGCGATAATTCTGATTTGTGTGTAAATTGATGTTAAAACCATTATAATTAAATTAATACGTGGAAACATATCATTTTAGTGAAAAAGTAAATTTGAGCACTCTCATCTTAGGAGAATATGAAAAAGGATGTGGCAAGATGGAACATGTCAAAACGTATGTAAAACAAACATACACACGTCACGATACAACTTATGTTATTGAAGGTCCTGTACCACGTAAACAACTTGAACAAATGGATTACGATGATGGTTTGGATGCATTTAGAAGACCTATCGAACAATTTGAAGCGATTCAAGAAATTAGTGAATTGCCAGAAGGTCGTATTTACGTCTTACGACATGAAAACACCATTGTCGGATATGTCACTTATCATTATCCTGATCCATTAGAACGTTGGTCTACAGGCAACCTGCCCTATTTAATTGAGCTTGGTGCCGTTGAAATAGCCTTACCGCATCGCGGTACAGGATTAGGTAATGAACTCATTAAAACAAGCTTAAGTGAAGATGAATTTGAAGATTATATTGTGTTAACAACTGAGTATTATTGGCACTGGGATTTGAAAAACTCTAAATTAGATGTCTACGAATATAAAAAATTAATGCAGAAGTTGATGTCTCATGGGGGTTTAGAGATTTTCGCAACTGATGATCCTGAAATTACAGGACATCCAGCAAACTGTTTAATGGCAAGAATCGGTGCACGTATCACATTAGACCAGATGGAGGCGTTTGATGATATACGTTTTATGAACCGCTTCTTCTACTAAAGGGGAGATTTTATGAGTCAAAACAAAAAACAAACGGGGTATGTTTATTCAAATCAATTAATGCGCTATCGGTTCAGTAATGAACATCCTTTTAATCAAATGCGCTTAAAATTGACAACTGAACTGTTAATCGATGCAGGATTACTGAGTTCAAGTCAAATTATTACACCGAGAATCGCCACAGATGAAGAATTAACACTTATACATTCTTATGACTACGTAAATGCGATTAAACACGCTTCTCGTGGAATTTTAAGTGAGGTAGAATCCAAAAAATATGGTTTTGCGAACGAAGATACATCACAGTTTAAACATATGCATCAACATAGTGCACGTATTGTAGGTGGTGCTTTAAAACTTGCTGATATGATTGTTCAAGGAGAAGTTAAAAACGGATGTCATTTAGGCGGAGGATTACATCATGCATTGCCAGGCCGCGCAAATGGCTTCTGTATTTACAATGATATCGCCATTACCGCTAAATACTTATCTGAACGCTATAACATGAAAGTGATGATTATAGATACAGATGCACATCATGGGGACGGTGTGCAATGGAGCTTCTATACACAAAATGAAATTCTGAATTATTCCATTCATGAAACGGGTAAATTTTTATTTCCAGGTTCAGGTCATTATACAGAACGAGGCAAAGAACAAGGATTCAGTTATTCTGTCAATGTCCCGCTTGAACCTTATACAGAAGATGATTCATATATTGATTGTTTTAAACGCACCGTAACACCTGTCGTTAAATCATTCAAACCTGATATCATTTTAAGTGTACATGGTGTTGATATTCACTATCTCGATCCACTTACTCATATGAATTGTACTTTAGATTCACTCTATGCTATTCCCTATTATATTAAAGCGTTGGCAGATGAATATACAGATGGGAAAGTCATGATGTTCGGTGGCGGTGGATATAACATTTGGCGCGTTGTTCCAAGAGCTTGGAGTCATGTCTTCTTGAGTTTGATGGATGTGCCGATTCAACATGGAGATTTACCGAAAGAATGGGTAAAAAAATGGCGAACTTATGCGCCGACTGATTTGCCAACGACTTGGGAGGATAAACGTCTAGATTATATGGAAATTCCACGTACTGCAGAAATTACTGCTAAGAACTTAAAACATGCGAACCAGGTTGCGAGTTGGTTCTGATTAAATGAAGGAAAATAAAAAAGTCTGGAGGAAAGTAATGTGACTTTCTTTCAGACTTTTAAATTTATACATCTTATTTTGTTGTACCGCGATACTCTATACGATATGGTAAAATGACCGTTGAATCTTCAATCGTTTCATTATTCATATATTTAGTAAGTAAACGCATACCTACTGCACCGATGTCATAAAGCGGTTGAATGACACTTGATAGTTGCGGACGTACCATTTCAACTAAACGTGTATTATTAAAGCTTACAATTTGTAAATCAGATGGAATGTTGATATTCGCATCTTCAGCCGCATGGACAATACCAATAGCTTGTTCATCACTGATAGATAAAATTGCATCTGGTTGATACGCTTTAATATCTTCAAAAGCTTTAATACCATCGCGATATGTTTCTTTACCTCTGAAAGTCAGATTATCTTCTAAAGATAAACCATGTGATGCTAGTGTATCTCTTAAACTAGATAACACATCGTTTTCTGCTTTTTCAGAGTTATTGCCACCAACAAAGGCAAAGCGTTTTGCGCCAGAATTGATTAAATGATTAGTCACTTCTTCAGCGGCTTGTTTATAGTCGATATTTACAGAAGCTACTGTATTATCATCATCACTTGTTCCTGAAACTACAACAGGTACAGAAGAGTTTTCAATTAAACTTTCCAATTCTGCATCGAGTGTTCCGCCTAAGAAAATAATACCATCTACTTGTTTGCTGAGTAGATTGTTAAAAATTTCTTTAGCTTTTTCTAAATCATTGTCAGAGTTAGAAATAATTGAATGATATTTATACATCGTTGCAATATCTTCTAACCCTCTTGCGAGTTGAGAATAGTATACATTCGAGATATCTGGAATAATTACCCCGACTGTTGTTGTTTTTTTACTTGCTAACCCTCGTGCAACAGCATTAGGTCTGTAGTTAAGCTTTTTGATGACTGCATTTACTTTATCTCTAGTTTCTGGTTTGACATTTTGGTTGCCATTTACCACACGAGAAACAGTTGCCATGGAAACACGCGCTTCTCTTGCAACATCATAAATAGTAACGGTCATAATATCACCCTTTCTGAAAGCGTTTCAAACACTATTATAGTAAGTTTTCACAACATTTTCAAAGTGTACCATAATTTGTCACAAACTCAAAACAAAACTTTCTGCTGTCACTGTTTTGTCACACATATGATGTTTTGCAAAACACAAAAAAGCCCTTTAAATCAAAGGTTTGAATACTTTAATTTAAAAGGCTTTCAATTAAATATATATTAGCGTAATTGCTTGCTATCGTACATATCAGCAAGTGGTTTTAGCTCATCATAGAATTTGTTGAATTGTTCAATATCCATTTGTTGTCCGCTATCACTTAATGCAACAGCTGGATCAGGATGTACTTCTGCCATCACACCATCTGCACCTACTGCTAAAGCTGCTTTAGCTGTTGGAAGCATAATATCTTTTCTTCCTGTACTATGTGTTACGTCTACCATTACTGGTAAGTGTGTACCTTGTTTAAGAATCGGTACTGCTGAGATATCTAAAGTATTACGTGTTGCTTTTTCGTATGTTCTGATACCACGTTCACATAAGATAATATTTTGGTTACCTTGTGATGCGATATATTCTGCTGCGAAAATGAACTCTTCAATTGTCGCAGATAAACCACGTTTTAATAAAATTGGTTTGTTTGTACGTCCTGCTTCTTTTAATAATTCGAAGTTTTGCATGTTACGTGCACCAATTTGGAACACATCTAGGTAATCATCTGCCAATTCTAAATCAGCTGGTGTTACGATTTCACTTACAACATTTAAATTATATTTATCTTTAACGTTTTTAAGAATTTTCAATCCTTCTAATCCTAGACCTTGGAAGTCATAAGGAGAAGTACGTGGTTTGAAAGCACCGCCACGGATGAATTTTAATCCTTTACTTTGTAAGTCTTGAGCAACTGCATCGACTTGTTCTTGTGATTCTACTGAACATGGACCGAAAATGAATGACTTGTTGCCATCACCAATAACTCCACCATTGTCAAAGCGTACAATTGTATCTTCTGCTTTTAATTTTCTTGAAACAATTAAATGTTTTTCACGATCAGATTTTTGTAAGTCAGTGGATGCTTTAAATATTTCTTTGAATAATTGTTTAATTACATTATCGTTAAATGGACCATTATTTTTTTCGATTAAAGCATTCAACATTACTTTTTCACGTTCAGGATCATAAACCTTAGTACCTTGTTTACGCTTTTCAACCCCTATTTTCTGTGCTAACTTACCACGTTCTACTAGTAAGTCTAAAATCTTTTCATTAATGTCTTGAATTTCATTTCTGTACTGTTCTAACTTATTCATTATTTGGTCACCTCTATGTAATTTTTGCATCCAATTTATCACGCTTTAAAGCGATAAAAATATTGAATTTAACAGTTATTCTAGCAAGAACTTTATCATTAATCAAGAGGAAAAGCGAAATAAATCGAATTGTTTCGATTATTATTAATTTTCTCACAATTCCTTAACTAGATTTAACCAAAAGTAAAAAAGAAAATCAACCTCAAAAAGAATAAGGTTGATTTCTTTTAGGTACAATTAGTCATTGAATGTTTTCTTTTCAATTTTCTTCGTAGTTGTTTCACCTTTTGGTTGTGTCTTTGTAGTGTTATTCGTTGTTTTCTTATTCGCTAGTGTTACACTAGGTTTCTTTGTTGATTTGTTTGCAGCTGATTTTGTTGTCTTTGTTGTTGTTTTTTGTGTCGTTGTTTTGTTTCCTTTTGCTGCTGGTTTTTGTGTTGTTGTTTTTGTAGTTTTTGTCGCATCTTTCGGTGAAGTAGCTTTCGCTGTCTGCTTAGTTGTTGATGTATTTTTCTTAGGTGTGTTTGTTGTTTTAGTTGTTTCTGTTTTCGTTGTTTTTGTATCATTAACAGTCTTAGATTCTACTTTACCTGATGCTTCTGGTGTTTTGTGTGCTTCTGAATGATTAGCAGTTGCTTTATCATGCGTAATAACACCTTTATTGAATGAAGCTTTCTCATGTGTTTGTGCTGTACGTTTTTCAGCATCTGCAGGTTTTGCTGCTTTAGCATCCGCAGCTTTTTTGCTTCCTGCTGCTGTTGCTGCAGCTGCAACTGTAACTAATACTGGAACTGTTTTAAAACCACTTGATTTTACTGGTTTAGCTTCAAATAGTTCAGCTACTTTAGCTGCTACTGTATTATCATTTTCAATTAATTTAGCTTTTTCTTTCGCTGCTAATGCATTTCCTGTTGCTGTAAATTCATGGAAAGGCACTGTATCTGGTTGTGAAGATTTTAAAGGATTGTTGTCTGTTTGAACATCTTGAGCTTGCGGAGAAACATTTGCTAAATCATGTGCTGCTGCTTCATTACGAATTGCTTCACGTTGCGCTCGTAATGCTTTTGGATCTGTTTCTTGTTCATCATTGTTGAATTTTTGTTTTACATCAGATTTAAGCTGTTGTGCTTTATCTTTAATATCTTGAATTTGACTTTGTGCATTTGCTTTAAGCGCATCTGTCTGTGCAGACACTTTTTCTTTCACTGATGGTTTCTTTGCTTCTGCTGGTTGATTTTGCTTTTCAAGTTGTTTACGTTTTTTCACTTGATTAATTACAAAACCACCTGCTGTACCAATAAATATTCCTGCGATGAACCCATAAACGAAATCTTTACGGACAGTATCAGACATAGCTTCAACTTCGTAAATTTCTAATCTAGCTTCGTCGTTCTTTCTCATGTATTTGCCTCCTATAAAGTAAAAGCACTTAAACAAAGTTGATTCAACCTCATTTAAGTGCAGTTAGTACGTCTTATAATTGATAATGTAGCCTACAGATGAGGTACACAGTTCCAATTAGAACTGCATTTAACCATTATCCTCTGTAGTTTGCACTTTCTCTACGTTGTTTTCTGTATTGCCATTTATCAGCAATTTCCATCGCAACGTTTGACCATTGGATGACTTGTGAAATTTTATCTTCGTTTTGAGAAATATTATGTGCAATTGAGTTAGTTACTCGGTCCACTGATCCATCTAAATCTTGGATAGAGTCACCGATACCTTTTACTCCATCAACTACAGAATTTAAGCGGTCCACTTTATCTTGAATATCTTCAGTTAAGCGGTTTGCTTTATGAAGTAAATCTGTTGATTCTCTTGTAATCCCTTGAATTTGTCCTTCAATTCCATCAAGAGTCTTAGCCACGTAGTCTAAGTTTTTTTTAACAGATAAAAGAACAACTACAATTCCGATTACTAATACTAAAAATGCTATAGCTGCAATTAGACCTGCTATAGGTAAAATCCAGTCCATTAAAAACGCCTCCTAAATTGCTTATGTCTTATTTTTACTTAATACCCATACATATTTTAACATAAACATATTAAAATTCATTAATTACTCCGTGATTGTCTAAATAGGCACGTTCAACTTTTTGAATATCCCCTGCACCCATAAATAAAATCACAGCATCTTCATATGATTTCAATATATTTACATTTTTTTCACCGATTAATTGCGCACCTGGAATGCGATCAATTAAATCTTGAATTGTCAAACTGCCTTCATGTTCACGGATAGATCCGAAAATATCACATAAGAAGACACGGTCTGCTTTATTCAAGTTTTCAGCAAACTCATTCAAGAACGCTTTTGTTCTAGAATACGTATGCGGTTGAAAGACAGCGATAACCTCTTTATGCGGGTATTTTTTACGTGCTGTCTCAATTGTAGCATTAATTTCGCGCGGATGGTGGGCATAATCGTCAACAATTACTTGATTATGTACTTTTGTTTCATTAAATCTACGTTTCACTCCGCCGAATGTTTCTAACGCTTCTTTAATATTTTTTACATCAAGACCTTCTAAATGACAAACCATAATAACCGCAAGTGTATTTAAAATATTATGATCCCCGTATTGCGGTGATAAGAAATGGTCGAAGAATTTACCGTCAATGTACACGTCAAACGATGTACCATGTTCTGTAATTTGAAGGTTATCAGCATAAATATCTTCATCTTTTTCTAATCCATAGTAATAAACAGGAACATCTGCTTTAATTTTTCTTAAATGGTCATCTTTACCCCATGCGATAATTGCTTTTTTGACATTATGCGCCATTTCTTGGAACGCACTTGTAACGTCATCAATATCTTTAAAATAATCAGGATGATCAAAGTCGATGTTCGTCATAATCGCATAATCCGGATGATAACTTAAAAAGTGACGTCTATATTCACATGCTTCAAATGCAAAATATTCACTTTGAGGAATACCTAAACCTGTGCCATCACCAATTAAGAAAGAAGTTCTTTTATCTCCATTCATTACATGTGATAAAAGGCCTGTTGTAGATGTTTTGCCGTGTGCACCTGTCACAGCTACAGACGTATACTGCTCAATGACATGGCCTAAGAATGTAGGATAATCAATAATTTCTAATCCTAATTCTTTTGCGCGGACAATTTCTTCATGTTCATCTGAAAAGGCGTTTCCTTGAATAACAACCATGCCTTTTTGAATATTGTCTGGGTTAAATGGCAAAATTTTAACCCCTTTATTTCTTAATGCATCTTCTGTAAACACATATTGGTCGATGTCGGAGCCCTGAACTTCATGGCCTAAATCATGCATAATTTGCGCCAATGAACTCATACCAGAGCCTTTAATACCGACAAAATGATAGTGTGTCATACTTAAACTCCTTCTTTCTTATTCCTCATTTATTTCAGCTGCAGTCAAATAAACTTCTCTTGGTTTCGAACCGTTCGAACCTGAAATATAACCCAACGCTTCAAGTTGGTCAACAATTCGTGCAGCTCTATTGTAACCAATTTGGAAATGACGCTGAATGAGTGATGTTGAGATATTGCCTTCTGCAACCATAAATCGACATACATCATCAAACAACTCATCTTTAGGTTGTGCTTTTGTTTGTTTTAACAATTCTTTTTCTTCAAATAAATATTCCGGTTCACGTTGTGCCTTAATAAAATCGACAACTGCATCGATTTCTTCATCAGACACAAAGCTGCCTTGAACGCGAATTGGTTTATTCATACCATTACCAAGATACAACATATCTCCGTAACCAAGTAAGCGTTCTGCACCGCCGCTATCTAATATAGTTCTTGAATCCACACTAGATGATACCATAAATGCGATACGAGTTGGAATATTCGCTTTGATTAATCCTGTAATAACGTTTACAGATGGACGTTGTGTTGCTACAAGCATATGAATACCGCATGCACGTGCTTTTTGTGCAATTCTCGCAATAGATTGCTCTACATCTTGCGGTGCCATCATCATTAAGTCTGCAAGCTCGTCGATTACAATGACAATTTTAGGCAAACGTTGCTCGTATGAAGCTTTTTTATTGAAAGCTGTAATATTTCGCACATGATATTGCGCAAATAATTTATAACGTCTTTCCATTTCATCAACAGCCCACTTCAAGCTTTGTGTTGCTGCTTTGACATCTGTAATCACAGGTGATACTAAATGCGGTAAACCATTGTATGGTGCTAACTCTACCATTTTCGGATCAATCAGCAAGAGTTTCAACTCTTCTGGATGATTTTTATATAATAGTGAAAGTAATATGCTGTTGATACAAACAGATTTACCTGAACCCGTAGCCCCTGCTATCAGTGCGTGTGGCGTTTTCGCAATATCCATTAATAACGGTTCATTATTGATGCGATTACCCATCGCAACTGTTAATTTAGATTCTGCATTCTTAAATTGAGGACTCTCAATAATAGATTTTAAGTTCACTTTTGTTGGCGATATATTTGGTACTTCTATACCTACTAAACTTGTACCTGGAATCGGTGCCTCAATTCGAATATCTTTGGCGGCTAAAGCCATTTTCAAATCATCATGTAATGCAGTGATTCTAGAAACTTTTACCCCTTTTTCAACAGATAATTCAAAACGTGTCACACTAGGTCCTTCTGTAACATTCTTAACCTCTGCAGGTACATTGAAGTAATAAAATGCATCATTCAACTCTTCTTTTTTCTCATCTATCCACTCTTGGTCAACTTCATGTACTTCTGGTTCATCTAATAAATCTAGACTTGGCAGTTTTAAATTAGGCCCTTTTCGAATACCTTCGTGATGTGCTTGAACAGGTTCCTTTTGTGCATTTACAGGTTGCTTAACTTCCTCTTGTGCATTAGATTGTGTCGTTTTTGCTGTCTGTACGCTTGTTGTGATATGTCCTTGTTCAGCTTTTGGTTGATCAGAGTTTTGATTTTCTTGTTGTGATGATTGTGGTTCACTGTTGTCATGAGTCGAAACTTCAGTCGTTTGTGAAGCCAAGCTTTGTTCAGGCTCTGAAGAAACTGCAGAATCATTTGTTTGTGTTTTTGATGTTTGTGCAGCTTTACGTTTTTGTGCATCCATCATACGACGTTTGTCTGATGGTGTCATCATCACATTGAACGGCTTAGCACCTTTACGAATTGGACGAGAAATTTTCGGTTGTTCAGTTTTAACTTCTTCTGCCTCTGCTTTATTTTCTTCTTGTTCTTCATTATTAGAGTCAGGTGTAGAAACTTTTTCATTAGTTTCTTCTTGTTCCTCTTTTATTTCTGTTTTTGACTCTTCTTTTTCTGCATCATCAGATTTTGGTTGATCTGGTTTCAATTGAGGTTCAAGGCTCGATTTTGCTTTTTCTTCTGTGACTTCTTCTTTAGTCTCATCAGTTTTCGTTGCCTCTGATTTAGATGTATTACTATCTGGTGCTAACACAGGTTCTTGAACCTCCGTAGAATTATTTTCTTGTAGTTCATCCTGTTCATCTTCAGGTTCTTCTGATGTTTCTTGTACTGGTTCTGATTCCTGTTCGTCAGTACTTTCATGCATTTCAGTTCCATTTACAGGTTCTTCTGGTACTTCTTCCTGTTCACTTTCAACTGGTTCTTCTTCATCTTCAATTTCAGTATATTGTGCTTCAGAAACTTCTGGTAAAGGTTCAGGAGACTCTGTTAGATTTTCTGTCTCAGATTGAGGTGATTCTGATTCAAGTTGTTGTGTTTCTTCAGGAGCATCTTCTACAACTTTAACGTCTTGTTCGTCTAATTGATGCATGCCTTGAACTTGGTTTAAATCTACTTCTTCATAGTCAAAGTCGTTTTGTGGTTGTGTTGACGTTTCTTCAGACGTTTCTGTTTGTATGTGTTCTGAGGTAGGTTGTTGTGTTTCTTCGCCTTCTTGGTCTTCAGCAGCTCTGGCTTCTTTTTCTTTTTCAAAGCCATTTTCTTGGAAGACTGGATCTTCTACATACTGTTTGGCTTGTTCAGCATACATTTCATCAATAGCCTTTTGAATTGAGCTGACATCTTCTTGTTCACGTTTTTGTTGAAGTGCTTCTTTGAATTTTTTGCGTTGTAACACTTTACGTTCGCGTTCACGTCGAATTTCTTCAACAATTTGTGAAGCATAAATATTATTGATATTAATTGTATTATCCGCTTTAGAATAATTAGGTGTTTGTTTCACTTGGTGTTGTGAATCTTTAGAAGACAGTTGTTCTGTTTCATTTTTTGTGTCTTCGGATTCTCTTGCTTCAACTTCATGTGCTTTTGAAGCTTGTTTACGTGAACCATTTAATGGATCTGTCGGTATTTTTTCTTGTTGCTTTTTAGGTTCTTCAGTAACACCCTCTGAACGTTGAATAACACCATTTTCTAAAGGATGACGTTTTTTCGTACCGAAAATGGCTGAAGGTACTTCTTCAGCTCTGAATTCACCACTTTTATAATAAATATCTTTCGTATCATAGCGTGTCGAATAATTCTGTACGCGTCTATTTTGATGTTCTCTTTGATGCGTTTGTTCTGGAGCACGTTCTCTTGATTCTGATTGCTTACGTGTGTTGCGTGAAGAACGAAATGATGGTGTATCGTCATCATAGAACGTACGTCTTCTTCTATGACGACGGTCTGGTTTTTGATACGAAGAAGTTTCAACAAATTCTTCTGACTCATAAGTTGGTTCAGAATGATTGGATTCTGAATCTGATTCTGTTTGTTGGTCAGAATCATTCACATGAAGTGGAAATCTAAAATTACCTTTTGGACGTTCGTAAATATCATTATTTTCTGGTAGTAATGCATGACGACGACGTTCTTTTTCTTCTAACTTTTGTCTGCGCTGACTATATTTTCTTTGATAAACTTCTTCTTCGTCTTCATCACTAAACAATTTATCAAACCAGTTCATAATGTCACTTCCTTCCAATCATTTTATTCTTCGAAAAATGGTTGTCCTGTTTGGTAATCCTCAGATAATACCATAATTCCTTTTTCTTGCGGTGCGTTCGGTAAATTTAATTCTTTCATTGAGCAAACCATACCGCTTGATGGTACACCACGTAATTCAGCATCTTTAATAACCATACCGCTAGGCATTACAGCGCCTACTTTTGCGACTACAACCTTTTGATCTGCTTCAACATTTGGCGCACCACATACAATTTGTAATGTTTCATTTCCAACATCTACTTGTAAAATGCTTAATTTATCCGCATTTGGATGTTTTTCTTTAGTTTTAACATAACCTACTACAAATTTTGGTGATAAGTCAGAATCTAATTGATCGTCAATACCTGATTCTTTTAAAACGTTTTGTAAACCATCTAATAATTCTGGTGTAAGTTTAATATGTCCATTACCTTCGATTGGTAAATGCTTAGAAGCATTGAAGATATTATATCCTACAGCTTTACCATCTAACGTAATTCTCACTACGTCACCATGTGTTGTATAGTCGAACTCTCCTTCAGCAGGTTCTACTTGTAAGAATGCTACATCTCCTACGCCGTTTAAGTTGTAAAATAAATTCATTATCTATTCTCCTTATTTCTTATCGTTTTTCTTTTGATTTTTTACTGTGCTCAATTCTTGGACCACATTTGGACTCTTATCTTTTTTGTTTTTATTATTTTTAGCCAAGATAAAGATAGGTTCTAAGTGGCCATTATCGTATCCGAATGATAGCGATGTAATTGGTACAAGACCTTTCGTGAAGAATTCCATGGTTAAATGAGCCATCACATCGTAACCCGTTTTATTTCTGATATCTGCCACAACTAAAACATCTTGATGCGGAACAGCTACTAACATTTCACCTTCACAGTTTTCTTCAAATTGATTTAATAATGGCGTGTTTAAAATTCTACTCGCATCGTACCCATCATTCGTATTAATAAAATAGAACAGATTGCCTTTAACTTCATCTGTTTTGTATGGGTTATCTAATTTTCTGATATTGAATAATGCCATTTCTTTAATTTGTTGTGCAGTCACATTCAATTGTTTCAGCATTGATTCGTCAATAAGTCGATAAGACTTTCCTAAATCTAATGCATAATAGATATTTGTTTCTGCTGTATGTGCATCAATCACAAACGGATGCCCCTCTTTAGTTTCCTTATCGAAACTTGCTGCACGCATCACTGGCATCACTTTGATATTGTCCATTTGTTGCAGTGCATCATCACTCATTTGTTGAATTGTTTCATTGACATAGTAAACAATCTCATCAACAATTTTTTCTTGTTGATCGTTATATTTCGCGACGATGGGTGTTAATCTAATCGTTACACCTTTACCATTATCTTTACGTGCAATGCGCAAGGTATCTTCTTCTCTATTAAATGTAAAATTAACATCTAAATGATTTAAACGTTCTTTTAGTTTATCTCTCATTTGAAAGACATTCATATTAACACTCCTAATTACATACCTTTTTATAGTTTACCGTAAAAATACCCTTAGGAACAGAAAAAATGTGAATTTCCTAAGGGTATTTTTATTTAAATATTCGTAATAAATTCGCTGATTTGTTCAATCGTTTTTCTATCTTTGCTGACATAACTTCCGACTTGTTCGCCGTTCTCGTAAACTAAAAAGCTTGGAATCCCCATAATTCCTAAGTCCGCTGCTAAATCAATAAATTTATCGCGATCTACTGACACAAATGTATAGTCCGGATGTTTTTCTTCTAATTCAGGAAGTCTCGGTGCGATAAAACGACAATCTACGCACCAATCTGCTGTAAACATAAATACAGTTTTACCTTGTTTAAGTTGTTCAAACGCTTCTACTGATTCTAATTGTTTCATATTTATCCACTTCTTTCTTCTTATTTATGAATATTGTAAATGTGCAATGGTTTCATCATCTAATCCTAAAATAGATGCTTCAAGTAATGCTCTTGCTGAATAATAATCTCTGATATCAAATACTGAATCGGAGCTATGAATATAGCGTGCACAAACACCAATGACTGCAGTTGGGATACCTATGTTCGCTTTGTGAATCTCTCCTCCATCAGTGCCGCCTGGTGAAATATAATATTGTGTATTAATATCATGTTGTTGTGCTTGTTCTAATAAATAATCTCTGAATGCTGGTTTAAGAATCATGGTTCCATCTTTAATACGGATTAATGTTCCTGCTCCCAGTTTACCAGAAAGTTGTTGTACACCTTTCATATCGTTAGCTGGTGAACAATCGACTACAAATGCTACATCTGGATCAATTTGTTCTGCAGCTGCACGTGCACCTCTTAAACCGACTTCTTCTTGGACATTTGCACCTACATATAAATCAACATCTAGTTCTTTGTCTTTAAATAATTTTAAAATTTCAATCGCTAATAAACAACCATAACGATTATCCCATGCTTTACCCGCAAAACGATGTTCAGATAATTGAATTAAAGAGGTATCAGGAACAATTGAATCTCCAATTTCTACACCACGTGCTCTGACTTCATCTGCAGAGTCACTACCGATGTCTAACATTAAATCTTTAATTTGCGGTTGACCTTCATTACCTGTTCTGAAATGTTTAGGAATGCTTGCAACGACACCTGTAATAATTTCTTGTTGTCTTGTTTTGACTTTTAAACGTTGACCTTGCCATATATCTGCAGCAACGCCGCCTAAGTTCGTAAAGTGCAGCATACCATTTGATGTAATGTCAGTAATCATAAAACCGACTTCATCCATATGTGCTGCTACCATCACTTTTTTCGCATTTTCTTTTTTAGATTTTTTTACCGCGTAAAATCCACCCATACGGTTATAGATGAACTCGTCAGCGTATGGTTCCATTTCTTTTTTTATGTACGCTCTTAAATCTTGTTCAAAACCTGGTGCACCATGAAATTCTGTTAAAGCTTTAATATGTTGTAATGTTTCATTTTTCGCAATTTCCACTGTTCATCGCTCCTTAATAATTCATTATCCTCCTAATGTTATGGTAGAATATTGTTATAACGTAAGTGGAGGTATAAATTGAGATGTCTCGAAGAAAAATTTTGTTATTGATAGTATTACCAATCACAGTTTTATTGAGTAGTTTACTAGCTTACCTCACATTTTTAGGCACTAAAAAGTATAACCCGCAAAAGTTAATTGAAGAAGTGAAAAGCTACTTTATGAACGTGACAGGGTCATACATTGTCTCAGAACCTCAACCATTCGAACAAGACGGTATTCATTATGAAATATACCGTGGCGGTGTTACAACTAAAAACCACGGCAAAATCAGTAATTATGAATTTATCGCCGATGCGACAAATGGTAAAATCATTAACATAAAAGAAGTTTAATGATATTGGTATGCATACTTATTCTAACAATGTTTCCGTATAACGGAGACATTGTTTTTTGTTGCATTTGTTTTAAGTTATTGATTTCTTTTTATTTCTGCTTTGATAGAATGATCTTCTTTATCAAATTTAAGCGCAAAGTATGACGCATCATGATAAAACAAGAACCAATAATCCTGCATAATCAACCAAGGCAGCCATCTTTCTTTCTCTCTGATTGATTGCATTGGATAATCATCATACGATGTTACCCATAATGGGTTCATATGCGCATGTGAAGGAAAAATATCTGCCATATGGACTGCTTTTTCTCCATCACTTTCAATAGTAATTATACTATGGCCAAAACTATGGCCACCCGTATGATACATATGAACACCTGGCACAACCTCAATCTCATCTTCAAATAAAATTAAATGCTTTTGATAATCACCGAGATTAAGTTCAGGCCAATATGTTGCTTTGCTGCGTAGATTAGGTGCTAAAAATTCGTGCCATTCATCTTGTTGTATATAATGAACTGCATTTGGGAATTTCGCATGACCTTCTACATCAGATAAACCTGAAGCGTGATCATAATGCATATGGGTCATCAAGACAATATCAATGTCCTCTGATGTTAAACCGAGCTTTTGCAGCCCTTCTTCAATTAATCCTTCATTTTCAACACCAAAGTTACGTTTTTGTTTTTCAGTAAGCTTGCCTTCACCTAAACCTGTATCAATCAAGATATTGTGTTCTTCTGTTTGAACTAAAATCGGAGATACACTCATGGGTACTTGGTTCTTTTCATTTGCTGGTATTTTTCTATCCCATAAGGGTTTCGGAACCGGACCGAACATCGTGCCTCCGTCCATGTGCGTCATACCACCGTTCAAATCATGGATTTTAAATTTTCCTAGTTTCAAAAGCCTCACCCTAACGTTCAGATATATAACTAAGTATAGGTTGATATAGACATATTTTCAAACTTTAGAAACGCAAAAAAACTGCATTCGATTGAATGCAGTGATTAATGATGAAACTTTGCTTCCATTCGGTAAATACGTGAACCTTTATCCGCAAACTTTCTTTCATATTCAGTTTCAATATTATCCTCATCATCTTCATCATGAAGATTGAGATTAATCTTAGTAAAATACATACCGAACTGAGACATACTTTCTAAACTATAAGCAAATAATCCTCGATTATCAGTCTTGAAATGGATTTCTCCATCTTCTTTCAAAATCGTTTTATATAATGCAAGGAACGTGTGATACGTTAGTCTTCGCTTCGCATGTCGTTTTTTCGGCCATGGATCAGAAAAATTTAAATAAACACGATCAATTTCGCCAGGTTTAAAGTAATCAGTTAATTCCATTGCATCATTACAAATTAGTTTGATATTCTGCAAATCCTTTTCCAACACTTTATCTAACACACGAATCATCACGTTTTTATCTCTTTCTAAAGAGACAAAGTTGACTTCAGGATGTTGTGCAGCGAGTTCTGTAATAAACTGCCCCATTCCAGAACCGACTTCAATATAAATCGGTTGTGATTTATCGAACCATGCTGACATCTCGCCAGCATGCGTTCCATCCATATCTACAACTGTATTATGTTTGCGCAAATAATCCTCTGCCCAAGGTTTATTTCTTAATCTCATTTGCTTATTCTCCTCAAATAAATACGTTGCTGTTCATCACTTCATTTAAAAATTTCAGCCATATATTCATATCTTTATAACGTTTCTGTTCTTCAGACCACTCTACAAGACCAATCGCTTGAATAACGGTATACCATTTCATTCTTTTACTTAAATCAAATGATTCTTTGCAACCATATTTTTCAAGCCATTCTGACCACTCATTTTGAGGAACGTAATTGTAAAGCAGCATTCCGATATCGATGGCAGGATCTGCTAACATTGCACCTTCCCAGTCGACTAAATAAAGTTCATCACGATCAGATAGCAACCAATTATTATGATTTACATCTCCATGAACGACTGTATAAAAGCGAGGGTCCAAATGAGGTTTATGCTCTTCAAGATACGTCAAGGCTTTTCTGACTACATGATGCGTCAGTACCTGTCTGGAAAGCGAGGTATTGATTTTATTGTATAGAATATCTGGTGTAATAGGTTCCATTTCCATTCTTTTCAACATGGTCAATAATGTTTTTGAGCTATGGATTTTTTTCAATAACTTAGCCACTCTTGTCTGAGTCATTTCTTCGAAAGTCAATTCTCTGCCATTTTTCCAATGTTGCGCTGTGACAACTTCCCCTGTTTCTATTCGTTTTGTCCAAACTAATTTAGGGACAATACCTTCAGCTGATAATGCCGCTATAAATGGATTAGAATTTCTTTTCAAAAATAGCTTTTGACCATCTTGTTCGGCCATATAAGCCTCTCCGGATGCGCCTCCAGCAGAATCTAAAGTCCATCCTAACTGATAGAACTGCTCCAACACGTTCACCTCGCTTTCAATTAGAAAATGGCTCTAGAAGTGTATTTCAAGAGCCATATTTTATATTTCTTTAAAAAGTTTAATACTTTTACGTCCTTAGCACTCATTGTTAATTTTATAATTTTTAACCTTGGTTTTCAACCAAAAATGAGAAACAAAAAGACACATTTTACTTTCTAGAAAGCTATTGAAAATAATTAAATTTTCAGTAGCGACAAAATAAAATTATAACACATTTTCAAGGTAAGTTGGAGAAAATCATGAAATTAATGACTTTCCTCAATTTTTTGTTCGAAGCCTTTTTGTAATTGGCGAGTAATTGGACCGACTTCACCATTGCCGACCGCTTCACCATCCAATTTAATTACAGGCATCACTTCAACAGACGTACTAGAAACAATAATTTCATCTGCTTGCTTTAAGAAATCCACTGTAAACGTTTCTTCTTTAAATGGGATTTCTTGTTCTTCAGCAACTGCTTTAATAACTCGTCTCGTAATACCATTCAAAATATAATTATTCGTAGGATGTGTATAAACAACACCGTCTTTAATTGCGTAAACGTTACTTGAAGCTCCTTCAGTAACTGTTTCGCCACGATGTTGGATTGCTTCATCAGCGTTATATTTCACAGCGTATTCTTTCGCAAGCACGTTGCCTAATAAATTTAAGCTTTTGATATCACATCTTAACCAACGAATATCTTCTACAGTAACAGCATTGATACCATTTTCTAGTTTTTCCACAGGTCTGCCGTAGCTTCTTGTAAATGCCATCATCTGAGGTTTAACATCTGGTCCAGGGAATGCATGATCTCTTGGTGCTGCACCACGAGTAACTTGGATATACACCCCACCATTTTCAACATTATTTACTTCTGCAAGTTTTTTTACTTTGTCAGTTAGTGATTCTATTGTTTCATCTAAATCAATATTTAATTCTGACGCACTTCGTAAAAATCTTTCAAAGTGTTCTTTTACAGTAAATAATGTATTGTCATAAATACGAATGTATTCGTAAATACCGTCACCAAAGTTATAACCTCTGTCATTGTATGGTACATTTGCATCCTGTTCATCTACAAATTGGCCGTTCAAAAATACCTTGTTTGTCATACTCATTCCTCCACACATAATGCGTATAGCGCTTCTAAATAAATGCTAGTAGCATTGAAAAGTTGTTTTTTCGTAATATATTCATTTCTTTGATGCATTAAGTCCTCTGAGTCGCTGAACATTGCTCCGAATGCTACGCCTTTATCTAAATTACGTGCATAAGTACCTCCGCCAATTGTATAAGGCTCAGTCATGTCACCTGTTTGATTACGATAAGCTTGAACTAATGATTGTACAAATGGATCTTCTTTATCTACATAGTGCGGACGTTGAACTTTCCCAAGTTTAAGTTCGAATCCTAAATCATTCACTTCATGCTTGAATCCTTCAATTGCTTCATCAAATTCAAATCCCTCTGGATAACGTAAGTTCACACCGAATCTTCCGCCTTCAGGCAATGTATATGAAATAATACCGATATTTGTTGTTAAGTCTCCCATTTTATCAGTATGGAATTTCATACCCATTTTTTCACCGAAGTGAGATTCGAATAAGTAACGTTCACTTAAATCAACGAATTTAGCTGCTTGAGTATCTAATTCTAATCCACGTAAGAAGTGGAGTAAGAACAAACCGGCATTTAAACCGATAGATGGATCCATACCATGGACCGCTTTACCTTTTAATCGTAAAACCAGCTTATCGTCTTCTAATTCACTGTTACCTACAAGTTCATGTGCTTCTAGATATTGTTGGTAACGTTCTGTTACTTCTGAATTGTTATTTTTAACTTTGAGATGTGCAACTGCTTCATCTGGAACCATGTTATAGCGTTGTCCAGATTCAAATGATAAAAGTGTAACTTCTGAATTTGTATCAGTAGAATCTTTTGCTTCACCAGCTAATTCAATATCGAATGTTGTAATACCTTTTTCACCATGGATTGCAGGGAATTCTGCATCAGGTGCAAAGCCTAGTTCAGGCATTTCTTCTGTTTTGAAATAACGATCTACACAAGTCCAGTCTGATTCTTCATCTGTACCAATGATAATGTGTACACGTTTTTTCCAGTCTACATTCATTTCATTTAAGATTTTAACCGCATAGTACGCAGCAATTGTTGGACCTTTATCATCCAATGTACCACGTGCAATAATTGCATCTTCAGTTACAGTCGGTTCAAACGGTGGTGTATCCCAACCTTCACCTGCAGGTACCACGTCAACATGACAAAGAATGCCGAATAAGTCTTCACCTTTACCTGCTTCAATTCTTCCTGCAACATGATCGACATCGTGGACATTAAATCCGTCACGTTCTGCAATTTGATACATATAATCAAGCGCAGCTCTAGGACCTGGACCTAGCGGTGCATCAGGTGTAGCTTTGCTATCATCTCTGACACTTTCAATTGAAAGTAAGCCGTTTAAATCAGCAATAATTTGATCTTGGTATTCTTGCACTTTTTCTTTCCACATTCGTGATCAACTTCCTTCTCAAATTTTAGTTCACTCTATATTTTACCCTAACTGATTCTTAAACAACAGTGGGAACCTACTTAATTTTCTGACTTAATCTCAAAATGTTGTCATCACAGTCATCTCAGAATGAAATTTTTAAATAAAAAAATACCTTAGCTATTCGCTAAGGTACTGAAAGTTCAATTGCTATTATTTAGTATCGTTTGAACCTTTATTGTCATTTTGTTTTAAGTCTTCTTCAGTCACAATTCTGATATTATTTTGTGCTTCATCAGATTGTTTAACATCATCTAAAGTTGGTGATGCTGCATCTTCTGAATTAGAGAAGCGAGCTTTTTGCTCTTGTAAGAAACCTTTAGGATCTTGTTTTACTTTTTCAGCATAGCCTTTAGGATCTTGTTTTACTTCGTTGAACGTTTCAGTTGCTTTAGATGCAACTTGGTTCGCTAATTCTTTAGCATTTTCTTTGTATGATTCTGGATTTTCTTTGTATTTATCATACTCTTGTTTTAGACGATCTCTGCTTTCTTTTCTTGATAATAATACTGCTGCAGTTGCTGCACCAATACCTAGTACTGCTTTAAAAAAGTTACTTGATTTTGCCATAATAATCACCTTGTCCTTTAAGAAATTAGTTTTTCACTAGTTCTAATTCTGCTTCCGTCAAAGTACGATATGCACCTTTTGACAGATTATCATCTAGTTTTAAGCTTCCGATTTGAACTCGCTTTAATTTAGTTACCTCATTTTCAATTGCGTGAAACATCCTTTTTACTTGATGGTAACGTCCTTCTTGAATTGTAACGTACACAATCCTTGGATTTTCCGTTAGTTCAAGCTTTGCAGGTTTAACCGGTCCATCTGATAATTCAATACCTTGTTCAAACTTTTGTACATCTTCCTCTGTTACAGGCAGTGCTGCTTCAACACGATATACTTTCGATACGTGTTTATTCGGACTCATTACATCATGATTAAATTGCCCATCATTCGTAATCAATAATAAGCCTTCAGTATCTTTATCAAGACGACCTACCGGAAATATGTCTAAATATTGGTAGTCTTCAATTAATCCGATAACCGTTAAGTGTTCTGCATCCTCTACAGCAGACACATAGCCTTCAGGTTTATTGAGCATCAGATAAATCTTATCAATATAAGTTATTTGTTCTCCATTGACTGTAATGATATCTGAATTCGGATCAATTTGTCGTTTGCTTTGTTTTTCTTTTTTGTTATTCACTTCAACAGCGTTCTGTTTAAGCAATTGTTTTACCTCACTGCGTGTTCCGACACCCATGTTCGATAAAAATTTATCCAATCGCATTATGAGATTCTCAACTTTCTACGTAACTTGCTTGGCAATTCACCTAAAAATTGGTCAGCAAGTCTTGTTTTCAGCGTGATACCGCCATAAACAACCATGCCGATAACAACCCCCACAATTAAGATAATCAGACTTCCGATTTTAGTTTGCGGTGACACAATCAGTTGCATTACCCAATATGCTGCTTCAACACAAAGCATCATGATAAAGCCATAGATAAAGATTTTCGCAAACTGTATCCAAGTTTCTGTAAATGTAAACTTAGCATACTTTTTCAAAATATAAAAGTTACATATGTTCGCAAACAATAATGCGATACCTGTACTTAATACCGCACCTGCTGTATGGAATGCGACAATTAATGGGAAGTTCAAGACAACCTTAACGACGACTGCTGCTAATATAACAAACACTGTCAATTTCTGTTTATCAATTCCTTGCAGCATTGATGCTGTAATACTTAATAAAGAAATCAGCATCGCGACGGGTGCATAGAAGAATAATAAACGACTTCCGTCAAAGTTACTGCTATAGAACACTGTATATAACGGTGCTGCTAAAGCCATAATACCTAAACTTGCTGGAACAGTGATGAACATCAATACACCTAATGATGTTCTGATTTGACGATGCATTTCTGATAATTCCCCTGACTCATAAGTTTTAGTGATATAAGGGATTAAACTAATCGCGAAACCAGCAGCTAAAGATGTTGGTATCATCACAATTTTATTTGTTGTCATATTCAAGATTGTAAAGAAGTAGTCATGCAATTGTTGCGGTACTCCTGCCATACCTAACGCATTGTTATGTGTTAATTGGTCTACAATATTGAATAATGGGAAGTTCAAACTCACAATGACAAACGGGATACTATAAGAAATAATTTCCTTATACATTTTTGAATATGGTACATCTAAACCAGTGGTATCAGACGCTACCATTTTATCAATATGCGGTTTACGCTTACGCCAGTAATACCATAGCGTAAAGATACCGACGATAGCACCGATTGCTGCCGCGAACGTAGCGACACCATTCGCCATCAATACTGATCCACCCATCACATTTAACACGACATAACTGCCGCCTAAAATGAAAATAATACGTGCAACTTGTTCAGTTACTTCAGAAACAGCTGTAGGTCCCATAGATTTAAATCCTTGGAACACACCTCGCCAAGTTGCAAGTAACGGAATGAAGATAACAACTGTACTGATAATACGAATAATCCACGTGATGTCTTCGACAGTCCAGCCGCCCTCTATGTTTGATTTATGCGCAAGTGTCACATTGGCAATCAATGGTGATAATGCATATAAAATAATAAAACCGATAACACCGCTGATTGACATAACGATAAAACTTGATCGATATAACTTTTGACTGACATGATATGCACCGATTGCATTATATTTCGCAACATATTTTGATGCGGCCAATGGCACACCAGCAGTTGCTACCGCAATCGCAATATTATAAGGTGCATATGCATAGTTGAACGGGGCCAAGTTTTCTTCTCCGCCGATAATGGCATAAAACGGAATGATAAATAGCACACCTAGTATTTTAGTTATTAAAATACTTACCGTTAGAAGAAAGGTCCCTCTTACTAATTCTTGACTTTCATTCATTACAATCTTCCTATCTGAAAATAATTTTAATCTTATCCTACTACCGACAATTGTCAGCAGTTACTTTTTTTCATTAGTATTATAGCTTAAAATAGTGTTAACAGGAAAGATTATATAAATAATTTCACAACAGTGTCAGAGAAATATATCGCAGGCACTGCAAAACAAGCAAATGACTCACCTAAGCTTTCACAATAACCTAAATACTATACAGAAATCAAATTTAAAGGAGGCAGACGCGCATATACATTTCAGCGCGTACCGATTATATGTATCAATCGATTATTATCGGCGGCGGACCCAGTGGTTTAATGTCTGCAGCAGCCGCAAGTCAAAACAAACAAAAAGTATTATTAATAGAAAAGAAAAAAGGACTCGGCAGAAAATTAAAAATTTCAGGCGGCGGACGATGTAATGTCACAAATCGACTGCCCTATGATGAAATTATTCGCCACATTCCAGGTAACGGAAAATTCTTATACAGTCCTTTTTCAGTCTTTGATAACGAATCCATTATTGAGTTCTTCGAATCTCGCGGTGTGAAACTTAAAGAAGAAGATCACGGCAGAATGTTCCCGGTTTCTAACCGTGCTCAAGACGTCGTAGATACTTTAGTTCAAGAACTCAAAAATAATAATGTTGAAATTAAAGAAGAAACTGCAGTCAAACATATTAAGCTAGATGAGGACGGCCATTTTATTGTGACAGATCAAAATGATCAAGTTTATCATAGTAAGACCGTTGTTATTGCGACGGGTGGGACAAGTGTTCCGCAAACAGGATCAACTGGAGATGGCTATACGTTTGCTGAGTCTCTCGGTCATACCATAACTGAACTCTTCCCTACTGAAGTCCCAATTACTTCTAAAGAACCTTTTATTATCAGGAAGACTCTAAAAGGATTGAGTTTAAAAGATGTCGCATTATCAGTGCTTAGAAAAAATGGCAAACCGCGTATCACACATCAAATGGATATGATTTTCACTCATTTTGGAATCAGTGGTCCAGCCGCATTACGATGCAGCCAATTCGTCTACAAAGAACAAAAATCTCAAAAGAAACAAGACATTCAAATGCAATTAGATGTGTTCCCTGACGAAAAAGAAAATGAGGTTCAAGCGCGTATCAAATCTTTAATTAAAAAAACACCAGATAAACTTGTTAAAAACAGTCTGCGTGGGATTATAGAAGAACGCTATCTCAACTTTATACTAGAACAAGCTGGTGTAGCTGAAGACACTACAGGTCATCATATTTCCAACCAACAAATCCTGACGCTTGCACAACTGTTCAAAGGTTTTACATTTACAGTGAATGGTACGTTACCTATTGAAAAAGCATTTGTGACAGGTGGCGGTGTTTCTATTAAAGAAATTGAACCGCATACAATGATGTCAAAAATTACACCTGGCCTATTTTTATGCGGTGAAGTTTTAGATATTCATGGTTATACTGGCGGTTACAATATTACAAGCGCATTGGTTACAGGCCGTGTATCAGGTATCAATGCCGGACAGTTTGAATAGTTTTCCATTTAATTTAATCAACAAAATGAAAAATAGCCGAAACTGCATCGTAATTTTACGACCAGTTTCGGCTATTATCATTCAATTAGATACTATTAATTTCTAAACCTTCATCGCCCCAAGCTTTCATGCCGCCTTCTACATTAACCGCACGAATATTAGGATTTTGTTCTTTCAAGTAATTCACTACATTCGCACTGCGAACACCTGCAGCACAGATAATGTAATACGTATCATTCTCATTGAATTCATTAAGGTTATCAGGAATTTCATTCATTGGAATAGTTGTTGCTCCTGGAATAATACCTTTCGCTGTTTCTTCGTTTTCTCGGACATCAACGATATGAATTGGTTCATTATCGAACATTTTCTTTTTCAATTCATCAGTTGTGATTGATTCCATAACTTAATCATCCTCCTTTATTATTTAGCTACAATATTAACTAATTTTTGCGGAACTGCGATGACTTTCTTGATGTCTTTATCCCCTATATCTAATTTAACATTCTCATTGTGTAACGCAATATCTTCCATTTCTTCTTTTGACGCATCTTTTGGAATGAAGACTTTTGCTCTTACTTTACCATTGACTTGGACAACGATTTCAACTTCGTCATCTACTAACAGTGCTTCATCGAAATCTGGCCAAGGTTGGTAACTGATTGTCTCATCATGACCTAATTTAGCCCATAGTTCTTCACCTAAGTGTGGTGCAATAGGTGATAACATTTTAACGAAACCTTCAACATATGGTTTGTATAATTGATCAGCTTTATAACCTTCATTGATGAAGACCATCAATTGACTGATTGCTGTGTTGAAGTTCAATGTATCAAAGTCTTCTGTCACCTTTTTAACAGTTTGGTTATAAACTTTTTGAAGTGACTTATCATCTGTATCTACAATTTTAGAAGATAATGAGCCATCTTCATTCACAAACAATCTCCAAACACGGTCTAAGAAACGTCTTGAACCATCTAAACCTTTTTCACTCCAAGCGATAGCCGCATCTAAAGGTCCCATAAACATTTCGTATAAACGTAATGTATCAGCACCGTGAGAACGGATGATATCATCAGGGTTTACAACGTTACCACGAGATTTACTCATTTTTTCGTTACCTTCACCTAAGATCATACCTTGGTTGAATAATTTTTGGAATGGTTCTTTCGTTGGTACAACGCCTAAATCATAAAGTACTTTATGCCAGAATCTTGCATAGAGTAAGTGAAGTACAGCGTGTTCTACACCACCGATATATAAATCAACCGGTAACCAATGTTTTAATTTTTCTGGATCTGCTAACATTTCATCGTTATGCGGATCAATATAGCGTAAGTAGTACCAGCAACTACCTGCCCATTGTGGCATAGTATTCGTTTCACGACGGCCCTTCATACCAGTTTCTGGATCTACAACGTTTACGAATTCATCAATATTCGCAAGTGGAGATTCACCAGTACCAGAAGGTTCGATAGAATCAGTTTCTGGTAATAATAATGGTAATTCATCAGTCGGAACAGTTGTCATAGTGCCATCTTCCCAATGAATAATTGGAATAGGTTCACCCCAATAACGTTGACGGCTGAATAACCAGTCACGAAGTTTATAATTGACTTTTTTCTCGCCGGCACCTTTTTCTTCTAACAATTCAATTGCTTTTGTAATGGCTTCAGCATTATGCAAGCCATCTAAAGCACCAGAATTTACATGTGGACCATCGCCAGTGTATGCCGCTTCTGAAATATCTCCGCCTTCAATAACTTCTTTGATTGGCAAATCAAATTTTTGTGCGAATTCATAGTCACGTTCATCATGCGCAGGAACAGCCATCACAGCTCCTGTACCATAAGATGATAAGACATAGTCCGCAATCCAGATTGGTAATTTTTCACCAGATAATGGATTAATCGCATAAGCACCAGTGAATACACCTGTTTTGTCTTTTGCTAAATCTGTACGTTCCAAATCAGATTTCATAGAAGCATCTTTTTGGTATTTTTCCACTTCTGCTTTATGATCTTCTGTTGTAATTTGAGAGACTAACTCATGTTCTGGACTTAATACTGCGAAAGTCGCACCATAAATAGTGTCCGGACGTGTCGTAAACACATCAATTTTACCGCCATGATTTTCAACTTCAAACGTAACTTTTGCCCCTTCAGAACGACCAATCCAGTTACGTTGCATATCTTTAATTGATTCAGGCCAATCTAAATCTTCTAAGTCTTCTAATAAACGGTCTGCATATTCTGTAATACGAAGTACCCATTGACGCATAGGACGACGATATACTGGGAAACCACCACGTTCTGAAACGCCATCTACAACTTCTTCATTAGATAAAACCGCTTTAAGCTCAGGACACCAGTTCACAGCTACTTCATCAACATAAGCTAAACCTTTATTGAACAGTTGGATGAATACCCATTGTGTCCATTTATAATAGTCAGGATCTGTTGTGCTTAATTCTCTATCCCAGTCATAACTGAAACCTAATTCTTGAATTTGGCGTTTAAACGTTTGAATATTCTTTTTAGTGAATTCACGTGGATCATTACCTGTATTCAACGCATATTGTTCTGCTGGTAAACCGAAAGCATCCCATCCCATAGGATGTAACACGTTGTACCCTTGCATACGTTTGTAACGTGAAATAATATCTGTTGCTGTATAACCTTCAGGGTGCCCAACATGAAGTCCAGCACCTGATGGATATGGGAACATATCTAAAGCATAAAATTTCTTTTGACCCAAGTTATCGTTCGTTTTGAACGTTTTGTGTTCTGCCCAATAATCTTGCCATTTCTTCTCAATTTCTTGATGATTAAAACTCACTTTGCTTTCCTCCTAATAAAAAAATACAACTCAAACTATTATGCTTTGCTTATGAAGGACGACATTGTGCCGCGGTACCACCTTCATTCGTATCTTCTACGCACCTCATACATAATAGCTCGAGCTGTATTATTCTTAATATAATCGTTGGTAAGTTCATTTAAATGACTTAACTGGTTTGCACCGAACACCAGCTCTCTTGATAAGTCCATTAAATTACTACTCCATATACACTTATAACTATATTTTATTCTAACTCTTAATGCAAGTCTTAAATTCCTAGTCACCGCTTCTATTCTCATTGATATATAAATGAAGTTTTTCTACGTCCCTGCTTATCCATAAAAAGAAAAAAACAAGATATACCACGTATACCTTGTTTAAACATCAAATTCATCTGGTGATAAACGTTTATCATATATAAATAAGAAAAACATCGAAATAAACAATAAGCCCATCATCGTTAAGAACATGGCTTGCATATTGAAACTGTCAACTAAAATACCGCCGATTAAAGGTCCGAATGCTTTACCGACCGTCGCTGCTGAATTAACAATACCTTGATAAGCACCTTGTTTACCTTCAGGCGCTAATTGATTCGCAATAGTTGGAACGGCTGGCCATACGAACATTTCACCAAGCGTTAAAATGATCATCCCAATCACAAATACTGAGAATTGCTCCGCAAAGCTTGTCACAAAGAATGACACGATGAATACGCAAATTCCGACAAACATCTGTTTCTTCAAATTACCTCTAAGTAAGCGAATAACCGGATAAATTAAAGGTTGGGCTACTAAGATCATAATACCGTTAATTGTCCATAGAACACTGTATTGAGACAATGAAATATTCATTTCTTGAGTGAATGAAGCGATAGTACTTTCCCATTGAATATATGCAATCCAACAAATTGAAAACATAACACAAAGTAATAACAAAGCCACAAAACGTTTGCGATATTTCTTTTGTGCCCATTGATTTGCATCGGGTATTTTAACTTTACCGCGATATTGTAAATTAAATTGTGTCACTGCCACGATAAAGAATGCGACATACATTAACAAGTTTGCGATGAAAATGTAATTAAAGCTGAGTTCAGCTACATACCCAGCAATAGCAGCTCCAAATGCGACACCTAAGTTTTGTGCTAAATAGATCGCATTAAAAGTTTGGCGTCCACCATTCGGCCAAACTGCACCTGCCATCGCATAAATTGCCGGGATAATGATACCGCCGCCAAATCCTAACATGACTAACCATACCGCATATAAAGGCCATCCATGATAGAAATTCAATAATGTCGTTGCACATAAACAAATCACTGCACCGCTCATAATCGTAATAAAACCACCGAGCTTATCAAAGAAAAAGCCACCTAATAAGTTCCCGACAACCATACCTAAAGAGTTGATCATTAAAACCATTCCGGCAGTCGTCAAACTCTTCCCTAATTCCTGACTCATATAAATCGTATTTAAAGGCCATAAAAAACTAGCACCCATAATATTGATGGCCATACCAATAACTAACCACCAAATGGATTTAGGCATATTCATACTGTTCCACCCGCTTTCTATTCTTTTTATCTTTTTCTCAGGCAAAAACGTTCTGTATTTTTACCAATAAAAATTTCGCAAACAGAGACAAATAACTGTAAGCGAAACGTGTTTAGGATTTATATTGAATTGAATTTTGGATTTTGCAACCAAATCATCTTACTATAATTTTCAAATGAATAAAAGACCTAATTCGGATTTTCTCCTCAACATGTCCCTTCAATTTATGGTAAAATCTTACAATGGATTAATTTAAGAAAGGAAAATGTCATATGGGTCGATATTTTACGTATGCATTTGAAGATAAACGTTATCATACATGGAATTACCATTTAAAAAATAGATTCGGACAAAAGATATTTAAAGTCGCATTAGATGGAGGCTTTGATTGCCCAAACCGAGACGGCACTGTTGCACATGGCGGTTGCACATTCTGCTCAGCTGCAGGAAGTGGTGACTTTGCGGGAAATCGTGCAGATCCGATTGATGTACAATTTAAAGAAATTAAAGAACGCATGCATGAAAAATGGCATGAAGGTAAATATATTGCTTATTTCCAAGCCTTTACAAATACACACGCACCTGTCGAAGTGTTAAAAGAAAAATTTGAACCTGTGTTGAAAGAACCTGGTGTTGTCGGCTTATCCATTGGAACAAGACCTGACTGTCTTCCTGACGATGTGGTTGAATACTTAGCCGATTTAAACAAACGTACGTATTTATGGGTGGAATTAGGATTACAAACCGTACATCAAGAAACTTCTGATTTAATCAACCGTGCACATGATATGCAGACATATTATGATGGTGTTGCTAAATTGAGAAAACATAATATTAACGTGTGTACTCATATTATTAATGGTTTGCCTGGTGAAGATTATGACATGATGATGGAAACAGCAAAAACTGTCGCACAAATGGATGTTCAAGGTATCAAAATCCATCTATTACACTTACTTAAAGGCACACCGATGGTAAAACAATATGAAAAAGGCATGTTGAATTTTATGTCACAAGAAGAATATGTCAACTTAGTTTGTGATCAATTAGAAATCTTACCACCTGAAATGATTATTCATCGTATTACAGGTGATGGCCCAATTGATTTAATGGTTGGACCAATGTGGAGTGTTAATAAGTGGGAAGTGCTGAATGCGATTGATGCAGAATTAGCACGTCGTCATTCCGCACAAGGTGAACATTATCAACCTGTAGAGAAAGTAGAACAATCATGAAAGTAGAACGTATTTTACCTTTTGCGAAGTCATTAATTATCTCTCACATCAATGAAGCTAGCACAGTAGTAGATGCTACGTGTGGCAATGGACATGACACATTATTTTTAGCCCAGCATGTTCCAAAGGGGCATGTGTATGGGTTTGATATACAGGAAGCGGCTATCAAAGCAGCACGAGAGAAAGTAAAAGATTATAACAACACTACTTTGATCTTAGATGGACATGAACATGTATCACGCTACATCAAACAAGAAGATTTGCCGATTGATGCGGCAATCTTTAATTTAGGATACTTGCCTAAAGGTGATAAACATATTGTGACGACTTCTGAAACTACTATACAAGCCATTGAGTCACTTTTTGAAATGTTAGCACCAGAAGGTATTATTGTAATTGTGGTTTACCCTGGCCATCCTGAAGGTCGAATAGAAAGCAATGTTGTCTTTGAATATCTTCAACAATTCGATCAACAAAAAGCACATGTCTTACAATACGGTTTTATTAACCAACAAAATAATCCACCTTATATTTGCGCGATTGAAAAAAGATAATATCTGAGTATAAAAATAAGAGCAGTTACCGCATAATGTGAACTGCTTCCCGTCAAGTAGACAGGTAAAAAC
>NZ_KV837004.1:0-3212 GCF_001838465.1 Staphylococcus sp. HMSC061G12 | reverse complement strand
CAGAAGTTGTAGAAACAGCTAGAGATAGTTTAGTTATAGGTATTCGATAATAGAAAGCAACGCATTTTAATATAGTGCGTTGCTTTTCTCAATTATTAGGTAAAGTCATTCTCATATATCGAATAAAGTGAAACCCAGTTACATGCAAATTAAAAAATCAACATGAAAATTGGGCAATCATGACGGTTGATCGTTATATTCCCCACAGGGGCAAAAAGACATAATTTTGTTTTTTCAAAATTCTAAATTGCTGCAATTGAATATGACTTTTCTTCTTCGTCACTTGTATTAATTAAATTGCCATCTTCAACATTATCTAAATTTAAACTTGTAAGTTCCATAATTCATTGTATATACCTTGAAGCTTTAAAAGCTCATCGTGCTTCCCTTGTTCACACATTTGCCCATCTTGTAATACATATATAATATCAGCATTTTTAACCGTACTAAGTTTATGAGAGATTATAATTGCGGTTTTTCCTTCATTATAAACCAACTGATCTATAGTACTCATTATTTTTTTCTCCGTAATACTATCTAATGCACTAGTGGCTTCATCAAAGATAAAAATATCTGGATCTTTTAAAAATGCTCTGGCTAAAGAAATTCTTTGGGCTTGTCCACCTGACAAATTAGACCCTCTTTTTTCAAGCATTGTATCAAATTTATTGGGTAATTTATTAATAAAATCTAGCGCTTCAGCATTTTTACATGCTTCTAAGACTGCACTCTCAGATTTGAATTCGTTACTTCCATGTAATAAGTTATTAGAAATTGTATCAGCAAATAAGAATGTATCTTGTGATACATAACCTATCCTCTCTCTTAATTCTACTAATTTTATTTTATTAATATCTTCATTATCAATTAAAATTTCCCCTTCATTAACATCATAGTATCTGGCTAATAACTTACCTACTGTACTCTTCCCACTACCACTTTCTCCAACAATAGCAATTTTATTTCCCTTTTTAATATCTATATTCACACTATCAAGAACTATACTTCGAAAACCATACTGAAAAGATACATTCTGCAATGCGATTTTATTATCAAATTTATAAGGTAGATTTTCTTCAGAATTTTTTGGTTCTGTATCTAAATCTGTAATTTCTGCAATACGTCTTGCAGCTACAAAAGATGACTGTAGAGTGGGTTGTATGTTTATTAACCTTTCTATGGGATCTAAATAATATATTGTTAAAGCATTAAATGCTAATAAGCTCCCTAATGTCATTTCTTCATGAATTACAAAGTAACCGCCTGCCCATAAAATAACTAAGCTAATCATCATTTTTAAGAAGCTATTAAACGATAATTGTAAATTTGAAAATCGTCCTAGTTTTAAAAGATTTTTCATTAATTTATCAAATTTAGTCACTGCTTTATTATAAACATTTTCTTCTGAGTGATAACTTTTAATAATTTGATTACCATCAAAAGATTCAATTAAATAAGAACTCAAATCAGCATCATTTTCTGCAACTTTCTGATTGTAATACTCAAACGGTTTTTTTAATATGAAGACACATACAATTAATAAGGGAATAAATATTAATGTTATTAATAGTAACCTAGAGCTCTGTAAATAAAGTAAGGTGCCTCCAATTAGTATCATTAAAGTATCAACAAGTAATGTTACTGTGGAGGACGATAAAGCTTCTCTAATCTTTGATGTATCCATAAATCTTTGTAAAATTTCTCCACTTTTCCTCGTATCAAAGAAATTTGTAGGTAAATGAAGCACATGATAAAAATAATTTTTCATTAAATTTATATCTATTTTCAAACTAAGCTGCAAAATCATCTCATACCTTATATAAGTTAAAATAATAGATGATATATATAGAGCAAGAATCCCCATACCTAATAAATGAAGATTTGATATCAAGTTGTTTGGTATAATATTATCTGTCAAATATTTAAAAAACAGTGCTCCAAGAATACCAATTGTATTAATTACAAATGACATAAAAACCAACGAATATATTTTTAATTTATTTGTTATAAAAATATCTACAAATAGCTTCATATATGATGGTGATTCATTTTCCACTGTAAAAGTACTCATTTTTTCAATTAATACAGCAATGTTCGTCCATTGCTCATTAAATTCATTTTTATTAAGTCTATATCTGCCTTTTCCAGGATCGACAATATGTATTTTATTATTTTTTATTTTTTCAATAATTACAAAATGATCATAACCTTGCTGATTGATAATATGTACAATTACAGGGAACTTTGCTGAATTTAGTTCTTTAATAGACTCTACTTTCACTCCTGTAAGCTGGATACCTATCTTTTCTCCTGCTTTTATTAAACCGTATAGATTTGTCCCTAATTTATCTGTTTTAGCCAATTCTCGTAGCTTAGGTATAGATACACGTTTACCATAATACTGAGAGATCATCGCCAGACAAGTTGGACCACAATCTTTTTCATCGTACTGTTGGATGTATTTTAATTTCACATTTTCACCCTCTATAAAGCATATGCGAGGGTGGTATACCATCCTCGCATATGTTGTATTTAATATTTTATTTTTTCTTTCCACCAAAACTGATGCTTATATTATCTACTTTATTAGCTAATTTTCCAGTGATTTCACCAAGGCTTTCCCAAGTATTACCACCATTAATTTGTTTTATTTCTTGATTCGATAACTTTTTCATTAATTTTCTCCTCCATGACTTTTATTATTTCAATTGTTCATTTGCAGAATTAATAAAGTCTCTAGCACCGCCAGCAACTTTTCCTCCGGTTCTACCAATCCAGCCGTTTGTATTAGTTCCACCTTCCCACTCGCCTAAGCCTTCTTTAAATCCATTTTTCATATCCGAAAGTCCTCCACGAACACTATCCATAACTCCTCCGCCATTAATAGTGTTTAGCTCTGCTAAATTTAATTTTTTCATTATAATAACCTCCTAAATTATTTTGACTATTTTAATCAAAAAACAAGCTATTAATTAATCAAAAAGCATAGCTCTTTGATATTTTTCATTTTAACTATCGATTATTAAAACACAATTAACAAAATGTAAAAAAATTATTTAGATAAAAGTCGGTTCTGTTGTAAAGTTAAATTTATAGTATGATTTTAACAAAGAAGGAGCCTTCTTTATGAACTATTTCAGATATAAATAATTTAACAAGGATGTTATCACTGTAGCCTTTGGCTACTATCTAAGATATGCATTGAGTTATCG
>NZ_KV837003.1:0-767 GCF_001838465.1 Staphylococcus sp. HMSC061G12 | reverse complement strand
ATGATATTGACTCTGATATACATATCTTTTAATTCCGGAACTTGATCTAGTATATAATTTACGATTGATTGTTCTGATTCTAATCCTTTGAATAATCTTTGATAATAATATTCCACACTGTTTAAACATTCTGAAGGCTTGAGAATAATTTTCCAAAAATGTTTAAGCTTATTATATAAAGGTTGTTGAGTGTTTTTGAAGTGATTCATCCACTTAACACGACATTTGTTCAATTCACGGTTCAAAGCTTGAACGAGGTGGAAACGATCGAGAATAATTTCTGCGTTTGGAAATAACTTCTTGAATAAAGAAATATAAGGACTATACATATCCATCGTTACAGTTTTAACGCTTGCTCGAGCAGTTTTTTCGAATCTCATAAAGTAATCAAACAAAGCTTTTTGTCTTCGATCAGGAAGAATATCTATAATTTCATGCGTATCACCATCACAATATATAAAGCTCATTTTACCTATGACATTTTTTACGCTTTTAAATTCATCTACCATGATGTGTTGAGGTAGTTTATTAAAAGGTCCTAGCTTTACACTTCCGGCTATTTTATTAATATAACGTATTACTGATGTAGCACTGACGTTATTATCTAATCCAATACTTTTGCACGATCTATTTTCTCCACTTTGATAAAGAAGATGCAGTATTAAATTATTGCAGAAGTTATAATGCTTTTTGACAAACGAAGTTTTTGATACAAATGAACGTCGACAGCCACGACAAAAGAATCTTTGCTTTTTTAATTCTAAATA
>NZ_KV837002.1:0-464 GCF_001838465.1 Staphylococcus sp. HMSC061G12 | reverse complement strand
AAAAAATGAATCGAAATATGCTCATTAGAGCTACCATCTTTAAGGCACTCATTAGGTTGTTTAATTCCTTCAGAATTATCCAAAACCTTTTGAGTGTTTTATTTTTATTTAAGCTACTTGATTAAGAGTGGTTTTAATATGATGTTTTTTGCCAGCTAGAAGTTTAAACTTAACTAAAATTCTATTTCTAAAGTTATAGAAGTTACGATAACCATAAGCTACTCGTTTAAGTACTTTAATATTGTTGTTCATAGCTTCTATTGGACCATTAGAACGTGCAGAGTGTTTTAATGTGTTTTGAATTTCCGGAAGGAAAGTTTTAAAACTTTTAAGTACTCTTCTTAATCCTATATTCAAAATTGATTCATCCAAACATCTATTAATTTCCTCAGTTAATAATGCTATTTTATTATGTTTAATCAACACACGAATGATATTGACTCTGATATACATATCTTTTAATT
>NZ_KV837001.1:0-28572 GCF_001838465.1 Staphylococcus sp. HMSC061G12 | reverse complement strand
TTTATATATCAACCGAATTTGACAAAGAGCCATTTTTTGTTGCTTTATCCAAACTTCTTAATCACTTTTACTATAAATAGGCTTCTCAAGAATAGAAATACCGGAAACTGAAGAGAGTATCAGCTTCCGGCATATTTTAACGATTATTCATCTTTTTCTAATTCCACTAATAAGTCGCCTGTTTGAATACCTTCACCATTTGTGACAGTAACTTGTTTTACTGTACCGTTGAATGGTGCTTGTACTGTTGTTTCCATTTTCATTGCTTCAGTAATCAAGAGTGCTTGTCCGCTTTCTACGTGATCACCCACTGCAACTTTAACTTCTGACACTGTACCAGGCATTTGTGCACCGATATGGTTAGGGTTAGCTTTGTCTGCTTTTGGTTTAACTGTCGCATTCGTTTTCACATTTTCATCTTGAATTTTAATTTGACGTGTTTGACCGTTCATGATGAAGAAGATTGTTCTGACACCTTTATCATCTGGTTCAGTAATTGCTTCTAATGTGATAATCAACGTTTTACCTTTATCGATTTCCACTTCAACTGTTTCACCCGTACGCATACCGAAGAAGAATGTCGGCGTATCTAATAATGACACATTACCGAATTGTTCTTTCGTAGCAATGTATTGTTCATAAACTTTAGGATAAATCGCATAACTGATTAAATCTTGTTCAGTGACAGGTTTTTCTTGTTTTGCTTGAAGTTCTTCACGTAACGCTTCAAAGTCGATATCTTCAAGGTATTCACCTGGACGTTCTGTTAATGGTTTTTGACCTTTCAACACAACTTTTTGAAGTTCTTTATTGAAGCCGTCTGTTGGTTGACCGATTTCACCTTTGAAGAATGAGACCACTGATTCAGGGAAGTCGAGTTTGTAACCGTCTTTTAAGACATCTTCTTCTGTTAAATCATTTTGTACCATGTATAACGCCATATCTCCAACTACTTTTGAAGATGGTGTTACTTTAACAATATCTCCAAATAAGAAGTTTACGCGACGATACATATCTTTAACTTCATGGAATCTATTGCCTAAGCCTAAACTTTTCGCTTGTTGGTTTAAGTTTGAGTATTGGCCGCCAGGCATTTCATATTGGTAAATTTCTGTGTTCGGTGATTTGAAATCACTTTCGAAGTCACTATAGTAATGACGTACTGTATCCCAATATTGACCTAAACGTTCAAGACCATTGATATCTGTACGTGCATCACGACCAAAGCCATTTAAAGCATAGTACAATGAGTTCGCACTTGGTTGACTTGTTAAACCGCTCATAGATGATACTGCTGTATCAATCACGTCCACACCTGCATCTGCAGCTTGTTTATACGTTAAAATACCGTTACCGCTTGTATCATGTGTATGCAAGTGGATTGGTAAATCAACTGCAGCTTTTAATTCTCCGATTAATTCAAAAGCAGCTTTAGGTTTTAATAAACCAGCCATGTCTTTAATCGCAAGAATATGGAATCCTTCTTTTTCCAATTCCTTCGCAAGGTTCACATAGTAATCTAATGTGTAAATATTAGAGCGTTGCGGATCTAAAATATCCCCTGTATAACAAATTGTACCTTCAGAGATTTTACCCGCTTCTTGAACCGCTTCATTCGCCACTTTCATTTGGTCTAACCAGTTCAACGAGTCGAAAATACGGAAGACATCTACGCCAGCTTCAGCACTTTCTTTTACGAATTTCTTAATCACATTATCAGGATAGTTTTTATAACCTACTGCGTTTGATGCACGTAATAACATTTGGAATAAAATGTTAGGAATGGCTTTACGCATTTGTTCTAGACGTTCCCATGGATTTTCTTTCAAGAAGTTATAAGCAACGTCAAATGTCGCACCGCCCCACATTTCAAGTGAGAATGCATCTTGTAAGATTTCCGCTGTTTGTGATGCGATAGCTAACATATCTTTCGTACGCACACGTGTCGCAAGTAAGGATTGATGCGCATCACGGAATGTTGTATCTGTAATCAACACATCTTCTTGTTTTAATAACCAGTCCGCAACAGCTTTAGGACCTTGTTCATCTAAGAGTTGTTTTGTACCTCTTAATTGTTTGATTTCTGATCTTGGTACACGGTCTACATGTGGACGTTCAAAATCAGGCTTTTGACGTTTTTCAACACTTGGGAAGCCGTTGATTGTCACATTACCAATGTATTCTAATGTTTTAGTACCACGGTCTTGTGTTGGATTAATTTCAAACAACTCAGGTGTTTCTTCGATGAATTTAGTTGTATAGTCGCCTTCTTGGAATTGTTTATTGCGAATCACGTTAATTAAGAATGGAATATTCGTTTTCACACCACGAATACGCATCTCACGTAAAGATCGATCCATTTTTTCAATCGTTTGTTTAAACGTTAACGCATGTGTAGACAATTTCACTAATAATGAGTCATAGTATGGTGAAATTTCAGCACCTTGGAATCCATCACCAGCATCTAAACGTACACCGAAACCACCACTAGAACGATAAGCGATAATGTGGCCAGTATCCGGCATAAAGTCATTTGTCGGATCTTCAGTTGTGATACGACATTGAATCGCATACCCTAATGTATGAATATCATCTTGATGCGGAATACCGATTTCATCGTCAAATAACGATTCGCCATCTGCTACAAGAATTTGTGTTTTCACAATATCGATACCTGTAATCATTTCAGTGATTGTATGTTCTACTTGTACACGTGGGTTAACTTCAATAAAGAAGAACTCATCGCCAGATACTAAGAACTCAACTGTACCTGCGTTGACATAGCCCACATTGTTCATTAATTGTAATGCTGCGTCACAAATACGTTGACGTAAACCTTCATCCATACCTACTGATGGTGCAACTTCAACAACTTTTTGATGACGACGTTGTACAGAACAATCTCTTTCATAAAGGTGAACAATATTACCGTGTTCATCACCCATGATTTGAACTTCTATATGTTTTGGTTCATTAATGTATTTTTCAATATAAACTTCACTGTTACCAAAAGATTTTTGCGCTTCAGATTTCGCACGTGTAAAGGCTTCTTCAAGTTCAGACTCCTCATTCACAATACGCATACCTTTACCGCCGCCACCGCTAGTGGCTTTAATCATCAATGGGTAACCTGCTTCTTTCGCAAAATCTGCAGCTTTATGATAATCCTCAATCGGACCATCTGTACCCGGAATAACTGGTAAACCAGCTTCAATTGCTGTGGCACGGGCTTTCACTTTATCACCGAACATATCTAAATGTTTAAGTTTAGGGCCGATAAAGATAATACCTTCTTCTTCACAGCGTTTTGCGAAGGTTTCATTTTCACTTAAGAATCCGTAACCTGGATGAATCGCATCAACATTCGCATTCTTCGCAACTTCAATAATACGTTCAATATTTAAATAACTGTCAGCAGGACCTAAATCCTCTCCGACTAAATAAGATTCATCAGCTTTGTTTCTATGTAACGAACCTTTGTCTTCATTTGAATAAATTGCGACTGTTGTAATGTCTAATTCAGTGGCTGCACGGAAAATACGAATTGCGATTTCACCGCGGTTTGCTACCATTAACTTATTAATCTTCTTCAAGTGATCAACCCCCAAAAAATCAATTATTAGAATTTTCTAAACCTTTGTTGTAGATAATAGTATACCAAAACACGAACATTAATGTTAGTAGATGTATCTGTTCTGATATGTAAACTTCAAGCCAAACTATACTGTTTCAGCAACTTATAAACACGCCACCAAAGCATGTTAGACAGTGCTAGTATAGATAAGACATATAGAAGCATATCCGTATTATATCATATTTTCTTATAACACATCATAAACTTTATTTATACTTATTTCTGAAAGCAATCATTTTAGCTTAACCATTATTCTTAACATTTCTTACTCGTCAATAAAAAACGTTTGTCTTTTTAAGAATCTTTCAATCGACATAAAAAAGACTGAACGTGCTTACGCTCAGTCTTGTCATTTAATATCTTCTTGGAATATCAATATGTTTTTGTTTTGCTTTTTGTTTATCCATCTTGATTTGTTTCGCAGTAATTAATAATAAGCCTAAGGCGATACTTAAACTGATCATAGAGGAACCACCGAAACTAATAAATGGTAACGGTACCCCTGTTAATGGAATTAACGCTGAAATACCACCTAAGTTAACGAAAGTTTGACTGCCGATATAACTTGCGATACCAACACAAACAAGTTTATAGAAATAAGAACTTGTTTCAGAAGCTAATTGGAAAGCTCTATAGACAATAAAGAACAATAATCCAATCACAAATAGGCCTCCGATTAAACCAAGTTCTTCACATATGACCGCGAAGATAAAGTCTGTATGCGGTTCTGGCAGATAGCCGAGTTTTAACACACTGTTGCCGATACCTTTACCGAATAATCCCCCATTCCCAATCGCCATTAAGGAGTTTGAAATATGGTAACCTGTGCCAGATTCAAAATGGAATGGATCTGTCATAATTCTAAAACGGGCAACTAAGTATGCAGGTAACCAACCTGCAATGGCGAATAGTACTAATGCAATACTGCCACCTACCAATATGATACCGCCCCATTTTAATAGCGGTTTAATCCAAATACCTGCATAAAGCATAATGGACATAAAAATAATGATAATCAGCATCGTTTGCCCAACATCACGTTGGAATAGCACCATGATAATACATACAATGATAAATAATAACGGATTCAGTATTAATTTCGGATTCGCAAGTACGCGCTCACGCTTTTTATTAATCATGAATGGCAGATAAAGTATAATGGCAATTTTCAACAACTCTGAAGCTTGTAAGTTCATAAACCCTAAGTTAATCCAACTTTTAGAACCATTGATATTTTTACCGATTAATAACGTAAAGAATAGCAAAAGGAAAATACCTGCCATCATAATTTGTTGCACACGTGTTTGCTGTAAAAATTTAACGTTCATGAAGAACGCCATAAAAAATACAATAATAAAACTCATCACAACGTACATTAACTGTCTTGTATAAAAGTACGTACCAGACACAGGTGTACCCCCTGTTAATGTCCCTTTAGTAGCAGGAACCATACTGGCACTGTAAACCATAATCAACCCAATCAAACACAGCATTATATATGTAATCACTAACGGATAATCGATATATTTTGCATACTTTCCGACATACCGAAAGAAAGATTTTATGTTATTCATTTAAAAATCATCCAATTCTCATATTTGAAGTGTTTTCAAATATATTTAGAGTTTGTATAAGACTTTAATGTCTTAATTCTGTTTTCACTTTGACGATATCTTTATAAAACCACATTTTTAAGTCGTGTTGCAAGCATTTCTGTATGCTGAAAAGAAATAAAAAAAGTGACTGTACATTCTATCAACTTCTGACAGAACTGCAGCCACTTTGTGCGGTTTAATCTGATGCTGTGAAATTAAACGTTTGTGAATGCTTCATGAAGTTTAGACAATTCTTTTTCAAGACGCAACATGATTTCTTTACCTTGTTCGATATCAATCAAGCCTAAGTTTGCTGCAAAGTCTACTTCTTTTTGTAAGCCAAACATTTGTGTATCTAAAACTTCTTCATACAAAGGACATTGCGGCAATGTTAAATTGTCCATTTGTACTTTAATTAATTGCAGAATGCGATCTGCATCTTTATTTAATTGGTCATATGCCGCGTTATTGATTGTGTTCGATTTCGTCATGACATACTCCCCCTATCATTTGTTTGTCATATTAAAAATTTTAGCCTACTCAAAACTAAATTGCAAGTAAATTTCGAATCAGTAACTCTATTCTATGTTATCATAGACTCAGATATTATAAAGGGGAGCGCATAACATGATACAAATTAAGGGTAAAGTTAAATTTCCAATTACTTTAGACAGTACAACTTGGATTTTTGACGATCGTAAAGTAAAAATCGAAGATTTAGAAGCAGGCGTCTTTGAAGGAACAAAACCTGTCGAATTCCAAAATAACCGTGAATGGAATCGCGCAATTTTGGAAGGACAAACAAATCCTCCAACCCTGAATTCTGAAATCAAGTATAAAAAGCGTGCCATGATTGAGGACACATTTGTGATTAACATGACACCTTTCTTCAAGAATGCTGAACCAAATGACGATGCCACAGCAATTCGTCTATCTAACGATGAAGATTCAATCGAAGTACCGTTAAGCTTATTACCTTACCTGTTCTTTAAATTCGCAGATAAAGGGAAACGTTTATATGATGACAACGGTGTAGACAGCTTCGTGTACATACCTGAAGAAGGGTATTCACATGAATTCAAACATGTGACGTATATCGAGGTGGTATAATTTGATAAAAGTACAGTGTATCATCTGTGATACGGAAGTACTCATGGATGAAAATACATTGGAAGCCAAACAGCTGCGCAATCATCCTATGCGCACATTTATGTGCGAAGATTGCAGAAGTCGTTTAGATGTTCCTAAACAACGTAATAACTTTTATAAAGCACAAGAAAAATTCAATATATTTACAGAAGACCATGACGATTGATTCATGGTCTTTTTTTCTTCCTAAATACAAAAAAGAAGCCCGAATCTTTATGATTCAGACTTCTTCATTATCTTAAAGCTATAACGATTACTCGTCTTCAGCCATTAATTGTTTAATACGTTTTGCTTCTTTTTCACGTTGAGATTTATTTAAAATTTTCTTTCTCATACGGATACTTTCAGGTGTTACCTCTAACAATTCATCGTCATCGATAAATTCTAACGCTTCTTCAAGTGTTAAGATACGTGGACGTTTCATTGTTTCAGTTTGATCTTTCGTAGCTGAACGTACGTTGGTTTGGTTTTTAGTTTTAGTGATATTTACTGTTAAATCATTATCACGGTTATTTTCACCAACAATCATACCTTCGTATACTTCAGTACCTGGTTCCATGAAGTTAGTACCACGGTCTTCTAAACCAATAATTGCATATTGGCTTGCTTTACCTTGGTCCATAGAAACTAATACACCATTACGACGTCCGCCGATACGACCTTTAATACGTGGACGGAATTCTTCGAATGTGTGGTTGATGATACCATAACCACTTGTCATTGACATGAACTCAGTTGTGTAACCGATCATACCACGTGCAGGCACCATGAATACTAAACGTGTTAAACCATTATCTGTAGTCACCATGTCTAACATTTCACCTTTACGTTGTCCAAGTGACTCGATAACTGAACCTGCATTTTCTTGAGGCACTTCACATTGTACGCGTTCAAATGGTTCACATAAAACGCCATCGATTTCTTTAAGGATTACTTGTGGTTTAGATACTTGTAATTCAAAACCTTCACGACGCATATTTTCAATTAAGATAGATAAGTGTAATTCACCACGGCCTGCGATAACCCAAGCATCTGGTTGGTCAGTTGGTGTTACTTTTAATGATACGTCTGTTTCAAGTTGTTGATCTAAACGGTCTTGAATTTGACGTGCAGTCACATACGTACCTTCGCGTCCAGCAAATGGTGAGTTATTTACACGGAAAGTCATTTCAAGTGTTGGTTCATCAATACGTAAAACAGGTAATGCTTCTTGATGGTCATGTGGTGTTACTGTTTCACCTACGTTGATATCTTCCATACCTGAAACCGCAATTAAATCCCCAGCATGTGCTTCTTCAATTTCTTCACGTTTTAAACCGAAGAAACCGAATAATTTGCTGACACGGAAGTTTTTAACACTGCCGTCTAATTTTAATAATGAAACTTGATCTCCGACTTTGATTGTACCGCGGAATACACGACCAATACCGATACGACCTACATAGTCGTTGTAATCAAGTAACGCGATTTGGAATTGTAAAGGTTCATCGCGGTTATCTACTGGTGCTGGTACATAGTCTAAGATTGTTTCATACAATGACTGCATGTTTTCATCTTGTTTATCTGGTTCTAAGCTTGCTGTACCGTTTACAGCTGATGCATATACAACTGGGAATTCTAATTGGTCATCATTTGCATCTAATTCGATAAATAAGTCTAAGACTTCATCTACAACCGCTTCTGGGCGTGCTGCAGGTTTATCGATTTTATTTACAACCACTACAGGTTTTAAATTTTGTTCTAACGCTTTTTTCAACACGAAACGTGTTTGAGGCATTGTACCTTCGTAGGCATCAACAACTAATACAACACCGTCTACCATTTTCATGATACGTTCCACTTCACCGCCGAAGTCAGCGTGACCTGGTGTGTCTAAAATATTAATTCTAGTGCCTTTATAATTAACTGCAGTATTTTTCGCTAAGATTGTAATACCACGTTCTCTTTCAATATCATTAGAATCCATTGCACGTTCATCAACATGCTCATTCTCACGGAAAATACCAGATTGTTTTAATAATTCGTCAACTAATGTTGTTTTACCATGGTCAACGTGAGCAATAATAGCAATGTTACGTACGTCTTCTCTTAAATTTGTCATACTAAATTTCCTTTCTTGAGTAAATTCCCACTTCAATTTGCAACTTTTTTATTATATCATATTATTGAGCAAAGAATAATAAGGTGGGGTTTGAATGCAGAAAAAAAAATCAAAAGCTATATTTTGGCTTTATTCTGTTCTTGCAGTCATTTTCTTAGTACTGTTCAGTTTTAGCTTAGGTGCTCAAAATTATTGGTTTATGGCGATTACAGCCATTATCCTAATTGCAATTTTCGGTGCCGGCTTTACAACTAAGAAAAAATATCGCGAAAACGATTGGTTCTGACCAATCATTACATGAATTTTTAACATAAAGGGTTCCACTCCTTGCAGTACCCTGCAGGAGAAAGAATACACATATATTTCAGTCAAAAGAAAAAGGTTGGGTACCTAGATGCTTTTTGAACAATTGCTTGTTTAAACAGCTTCGATGGTCCCGACCTTTTATTTTTTATCGATATCTTTTGTGTAATGTCTCAAAAGTTTCTTTTTCCGGCAACATGTGTTTCGTTAAAATTTCCTCATGTATGGATTGATTGCCGACCAATACAGAGTGCGGCTGATTTAGTGAAAGTGGATTACCTAATAAATCCGTACCTTTACCGCCTACTTCATTTAAAATAATTAAAGCACCGGCATAATCCCAAGGTTGTAATCTCGGTGTTAAATATGCACCTAATTTTCCTTGCGCAACATGAATCATTTCTAAGGCTGCAGAACCATAAGCGCGACAACTTCTCGCTTCATCTACTACCTTTCTGAATATAACACCAATCACCGGCTTTGTTAACCAATTTGGATTAATTCCAATCAAACTTTTATTTAAATCCGAATTCTCAAGCGGCTTCATTGGATGTTCGTTTACAAACGCACCCTCTCCTGCTTTTGCATGATAGAGCAAATCATTCATGACATCATAAACAAATCCTGCATAAGGCTCTCCATCATTATAAATACCGATAGAAATCGCAAAATTTTCTTTTTGATGCACAAAGTTCAATGTGCCGTCAATCGGATCTATAACCCAGACAATACCTTTTTGTTCAACTTCAGACATTGGTCTGCCATGTCCTTCTTCACCAATAAATTGGTGGTCTGGATAATTCTCCATAATGTTATTGTAAATAAAATCTTCCGTTGCTTTATCAACATTTGTCACCAAATCATTTGGATTGGATTTTGTTTCAATATTGATATCTTGCTGCATCATTTTACGGATATTATTACCCGCTTCAATTACAAGTCCTTTTGCAAAATCATATACTGCCATTTACGAACACCCCTTCTATCATATTATAACTAAATCATTTCAGAATTTCATTTACTCTAAATCAAGCCAAAATTATGCTACAATGTTTTCAATCATAACAACAGGAGGCTTTGTCATGTCTAACTATACTTTTTCTTCTAAAGACTTTAAAGTCTTTGAAGTGCCTGGATTAGAAGCACGTATGGCTGAAATCGAACAACACATCAGGCCAAAACTACATCAGTTGGGTGAACACTTCGCTGACTTCTTATCTACCCATACAGCAGATGAATTCTTTATGCATATCGCAAAACATGCACGTCGTACAGTAAATCCGCCGAAAGATACTTGGGTCGCTTTCTCTACGAATAAACGCGGTTATAAAATGCTGCCGCATTTCCAAATCGGTTTATACGAATCACAAGTCTTTGTCATGTTCGGCGTTATGCATGAAGCTAAAAATAAAACGCATTACATTGAAGTCTTTGAAAATCACTTCAAAGATATTGAAAACTTGCCTGCAGACTACCGTATTTGTGTAGATCATGTCAAAATGGATAAACCATTGATCCAAGACCTATCGACTGAAGACTTAGAACAAGCATTGTCACGTGCAAAACAGCTTAAAAAAGGCGAATTCTTTGTTGCACGTACACTCTCACCTGATGCACCTGAGTTAAAGTCAGATCAAGCATTCCTCGATTATTTAGAAGATACGTTTGAGCAACTGTTAAAGTTTTATCCATAATAGCATAATACCGAGCATTTAACTATTCATTCAAAATTATCGTGCTGATTTAGACAAAGTTTGCCTTATACTACTTTGTTTAAATCAGCTTTTCTTTTTCACCTACATCTCGTTGCTTACAATTTTAAACGTAAAAAACAGTTTTATTAGGTTGACCTAATTTTATTTTTACTTTATTATTAAACCATTGTTAGAACATAGAGAAGTGGGGGTGACCTTCTTGACTAAAAGACAGGTCAATTATAATAACGACAGCTTAGACGAAATCAACAATACTGTCAGTTTCAATTCAAACAGCAGTATCAAGCAGAAATTCCTTTCATTCTTAGGACCGGGCTTACTGGTTGCAGTAGGTTATATGGATCCTGGTAACTGGATTACCTCCATGCAAGGCGGAGCCAAATACGGTTATATTCTGCTTTTTGTAATATTAATTTCAAGTTTGTCTGCCATGTTGCTTCAAAGTATGACAGTCAGACTCGGTATCGCATCAGGTCATGACTTAGCACAAGTCACAAAACGCTTTTTAAATAAGCCCTTAGCATTTATATTCTGGATCATAGCTGAACTCGCAATTATTGCGACAGATATCGCAGAAGTTATCGGCAGTGCCATTGCGCTTGATCTATTATTCGGAATTCCATTGCTTGTCGGTGCGATTATCACTGTACTTGATGTCTTTATCCTATTATTTATTATGAAATTCGGTTTCAGAAAAATTGAAGCCATCGTCGGTACATTAATCTTTACTGTACTCGCAATCTTCATCTTTGAAGTTTATATTGCTTCACCTGACGTTGTCAGTGTATTAAATGGTTTTATACCTAGCAGTCATATCGTTACACAACAAGGTGCCTTATATATTGCCTTAGGTATTGTTGGTGCAACGATTATGCCGCATAATCTTTATTTACACTCATCTATCGTTCAATCAAGAACATATAATCGTAAAGATGAAGCTTCTAAAGCACAAGCCATTAAATATGCGACAATTGATTCAAACATTCAATTGACTATCGCATTTGTGATTAACTGTTTATTACTTGTTCTAGGTGCTGGTTTATTCTTCGGTACAGGCAATGCAGATAATCTTGGCGGTTTCTATGACTTATATCAAGCCTTAGAACAACAACCGTTGCTTGGCGCATCTCTTGGCGGCTTAATGAGTACTTTATTCGCAGTCGCTTTACTTGCGTCAGGTCAAAACTCAACGATTACAGGTACCCTAGCCGGTCAAATCGTTATGGAAGGTTTCATCAACTTGAAATTACCAAACTGGGTAACACGATTAATCACACGTTCTATCGCAATTATTCCAGTTATCATTTGTTTAATTATCTTCCATGGTAATGAAAGCATGATGGAACAACTCTTAGTCTTTTCACAAGTATTCTTAAGTATTGCGTTGCCATTTACTTTAATTCCGCTTCAACTTGCGACAAACAACAAAGACTTGATGGGACAATTTAAAAACAAATTATGGATTAACATAATTTCATGGTCATTAATTGTTATCCTAAGCGGATTAAACATCCATTTAATCATCCAAACGTTCCAAGAACTGTAAACAAAAGCTATACAATAAAAATAAAGCAGCTGCAATCCAGTAAGTTTCCCCTTTACGGATTGCAGCTGCTTTTTAATTTTATTATTTGAAATCGTCTAAATCATGTCTGCGTGGACGTTCATGATCGTCTCTTCTACGTTGTTTAGCCAATTCACTTTCATTCGCATTTTCTTCATAATGCGCTTCGTGATTAGCTTCTGAATCAAATTTGTCATGTTCTGCTTTGTCTCTTACCTGTTTGCCTTCAGGATTGACTTTTTCATGCTTGTTTGTGTTTTCATTATCACGTGTAATGTCTTCGAAATAACCATGATTTCTGTCGTACTCTTTGTTGGCTTCACGTTTAGCTTGGCTTCTTCTAACAAACAACATAATCGCTACAATAAAGAATAAAATAGATGCGATAAAGTTTGAGAAGTATAATCCAACTAGTGCCGCGACAATTAAGATAATACCTGCAGCAATGCGGTTTTTCTTACTTAATACAAGACCCACTGCTGCGATAATTGCGACAACAATCAAACCAATCGTTGTGAAGACCATTGTTTGATGCAAGAATTCAGGTGACATACTGGAATCCCCTTGTTTTAACAGAATGTCAGCCAACATGCCATCCTTCATGAATGTACCGATTAAGAACAGCAACATGTAGAGTACTGTCAGACCTACACCGATCCATCCAATGATTCTTTCTACTTTTCTATTCATTGTAATACCCTCCTGATTAAGCGAAATTGAAGCGTCGCATTATATTCTTCGCTGACTTCATCCGCTTTTTTAAGGCCGCTTAACGAGTCTTATAAACGTAACTACCCTTAAAGCACTCAAGTTATGCATAAATCAATTTAAATTTCATTTATTTCAACTATGCAATAGAAAACTTTTTGGTTTTTTACCAAGATAAAAACCGAAAGCAACGATAATCATTGCTTTCGGTTTATCAAAATTATGATTTTTTATCTGAATCTTGCGCTTGTTTATCTTCAGTTGACTGTACGTCATCTTCTTTTGTTTCTTGCGTTGTCGGTGATTTGCCTTGGTTGAATGAACGACGTTCTTCAAAGTTCATGCGTCGTTGATTCACAGCACTCGGACGATTTTTACGTGCTTCTTTCGCACGACGTTTTCTTTCCTTTTTCTCACGTTTACGTGCTGCTTTCTCTTCAGCTGTTTCACCTTTACGCGGTTCAACATCACGATATTTTACTTCTTCAGGCTCATCAGAAGGTTCTTGCATACGCGCTTGTTCACGCTCATATGCATCTTGTTCTTGTTGTTCTCTGACTTCTTCTTCTGATTTTTGTTTATATTTCGCCTGACGTGATAAGAATTCAGGTTCGCTCTCATCTTCACGTCTTGTGATTGGTTCTTCAGACTGTACAGGTTCTTCTGTATCTTCTGTTTGATGTGTCTCTTGTACTCTGTCTTTTTTCGGTACATATGGTTTCACATCATCTTCTTCGTCATCATACTCATCACGTTTTTCATAAGAAGGTTCATAACGTGGTGTTCTCTCGTCTTCTGGATAGCCATGTGGGCGTCTTACAGGTTCACGGTCATATCTATCATAATCATCATAACCGCCCTCATATGGTACATAACCACCGCCATAACGTGGTACAGTTTCTATTCTATCTTTACGCGCAAACATCATAATTGCGACGATGAAGAATAGCACTGGTATAACGATTGTTGCGAGTAGTAACACTAAAGGCAATGTAATGATAGATGCAACTAAGAAGAGAATTCCAGATAACACTCGGATATTCATAGAAATGAGTGCTAAGAATGAAATTAATAAACAGACAATTAAATAAACAATGACGGCCCAAATACCGTTTTGAAGCCAAATCACAAATTGTGTTGTATTTAAACTGTTATTTGCGAGCACTTGTTGTACTAAATCATTATTGTTGATTGACTGTTCAAGATTTTGAATTGATGTATTGTTGCTGAATGACACAAGCGCAATAAACATAGTAATTACTGTTAATAACAATAATCCAATCCAGTTCAGCCAACCTAAGACTTTTTCTGCCACTCTGCTGACTGGACGTTTTATTTGTGTATATTGTGGTTCTTCAGACATCATTAACACTCCCTACTCTACTTACTAATCAAAATATTATTGTAATGACATTTTGAAATTCAAAAAATGCTCATTATAATCATTTAAAATATCTTTACCCAAATCTTTATAGACTTCAAGCCTACTTTGTGTTTCTTTTGAAGGATAAAACCTTTGATCATTTTTAATTTCTTTTGGTAAACGCTTTTTAGCCGCTTCATTCGGCGTCGCATAACCGACCCATTCAGTATTTTGCTTACTATTTTTTGGGTCTAACAAGAAATTAATAAACTGATACGCACCTGCTTGGTTTTGTGCTGTTTTTGGGATTACCATCGTATCGAACCACAAGTTAGAGCCTTCTTTTGGGACGACATAGTCAAATTCAGGATTCTCTTGTACAATCGGTGCTGCAGTACCGCTCCATACGACTGCGATATTCGCTTCGTGTTGTTCTAACATCATCGTTACTTCATCACCGACAATCCCTTTGACTTGAGGGGCTAAATGCGCTAAATCCGCTTCCGCTTCATCTAAACGTTTCGGATTCGTTTCATTTAAGCTGTAGCCGAGTTTATTTAAACTTAAGCCCATCACTTCCCTCGCACCATCCACTAATATGATATCATTTTTAAACTTCGGATTATATAAACTTCTCCAACTTGAAAAATCATCATGTGGATAGGCGTCTTTATTATAAAGTATACCCACTGTACCGAAGAAGTAAGGTATAGAATAACGATTATGTTTATCATAATCCATATTCATGTAATTTTTATCTAAATATTTCATGTTTGGCAGCTTACTATGATCTAGAGGAACTAATAAATCATCCTTTTTCATCTTTTGAACCGTATATTCACTTGGAAATGCGACATCATAATGCGTACCGCCATTACGAATTTTTGCTTCCATCGCTTCATTTGAATCAAACGTTTCATAAATCACTTGAATGCCAGTTTCTTTCTCAAACTTATCGATTAACTCTGGGTCGATATATTCTCCCCAGTTATACACATAAAGTTTCTTGCCTGATGCTTGATGTGCTTCACTGCCATACCATTTACTGATCCCTAAACAAATGACTCCTATCACCAGTGCACCGATAATCAATTGTAAAAATCGCTTCATCGCAGTACACCTCGTTTCAAGGACAAGCGGCGTTTTGTATAACGCTGAATCATATAGTATCCGATAATACCAATGATGATAACGCCAAAGATTAACGTTGAAATCGCATTGATTTCCATACTGATACCTTTACGTGCCATCGCATAAATTTCTACTGATAACACACTAAAACCGTTACCTGTCACAAAGAAGCTGACAGTAAAGTCGTCTAATGAGTAAGTCAATGCCATAAAGAAACCAGCCATAATCGCAGGCATCAAATTCGGAATCATGACACGATTTAAAATCTGCCATTCTGTTGCGCCTAAATCTCTCGCAGCCACAAACATATTTTGATTCATATCATAAAGTTGCGGCAACACAATAATGACTACAATCGGAATACAAAACGCAATATGCGAAATTAATACCGTCCAAAAACCGAGCCCCATTCCTGTAAAATGACCGATAGCAGTAAACATAATTAAGAATGACGCTCCGATTACTACATCAGAAGAGACCAATAACACATTATTTAACGTCATAAATGTCAATTTCAAACGTTTCTGACGTAGATGATACAGCGCAATAGCACCAAACGTACCAATTACAGTAGACACGGCTGCAGCTAATAATGCCACCGCAATCGTATTGAATAAGATAGCCATTAAACGATCATCTTGAAATAAACTTTGATAATGTTCTAACGTGAAACCTTCAAAATGAATCATATTGCCGCCTGAATTAAAAGAATATACCATTAAGAAGATAATCGGTACATATAAGCCGATGACTAATAACCAAAGATAGACTTTGCCATACCATGTCATGATCTGCGTCCTCCTTCGTTGCCTGATTTCGTGATGACTAACACGAACGCCATAAATAAGATTAAAACAATCGCAATGGTTGAACCCATGCCGTAGTTTTGAATCACTAAGAATTGTTCTTCAATAGATGTCCCGATATTAATCACTTTGTTACCCGCGATTAAACGCGTAATCATGAACAGTGACAAAGCTGGAATAAACGTGACTTGAATTCCAGAGAGTACGCCTTCTTTCGTCAAAGGTAAAATGACTTTTAAAAACGTCGTCCAACGATTGGCACCGAGGTCTGTAGACGCTTGAATTAAATTCTCAGGAATCGTCTTCATGCTATTGAAAATGGGTAAAATCATAAATGGGATATAAATATAACTCGCAACGATAATAAACGCAGACGCAGTAAATAATAGTTCCATATGAGGAAGATGCATCACATTTAATATTTGATTGATAATACCATCATGACTCAAAATCCCGATAAATGCATACGTCTTGAGAAGTAAATTAATCCACGTCGGAATAATTAATATTAAAATCCACATGTTTTGATGTACAGATTGACGAATAAAATAGGCTGCTGGATAACTGATAATCAATGTGACGAGCGTAATGATGGCTGCATATAGAATAGAAATCCCCATCATTTTGACATAACGCATACTTAAAATCTGTTGATAGTTCGTCAAACTGAAATGGCCTTGATTATCTAAAAATGAGAAATATACTAATAAAATTACTGGAATGATAATAAAACCTACCATCCAAATCATATAAGGAACCATTAAGTATTTATTTAATTTTGTCATCGTTTAGTCCTCATAACTTTCAATACGTTTATCAAATTCCGCTTCTGTTTCACCTGGCACCATGATATGAATCGCATCTGGTTCAAAATACAAACCGACTGTATCTCCAACCTTCGCTTTCTTTGTCGTTTGAATCATCCATTCATAACCTTCTTGGTCCTGACATGTGACTTCATAATGCACACCTCTAAACAAGGTAGACTTCACAACTGCTTTAAATAAACCTTGGGTTTGATTTGTAATTAAAATATCTTCAGGACGAATGACTACTTCGATTTTAGTCCCTTCAGGAATTCCCATATCCACACATTCAATTTCTTTATCATAAATATTTACTAAACGATCTCGCACCATCGTACCTTCGATAATATTAGATTCACCGATAAAGTCAGCCACAAAGCGATTGACCGGTTCATCATAAATATTAATCGGTGTATCAAATTGTTGGATTTTACCTGCTTTGATAACCGCAATATAATCACTTAAGGCTAGTGCTTCTTCTTGATCATGTGTGACAAAGATAAATGTGATGCCTAAACGTTTTTGAAGTGCACGTAACTCATACTGCATTTCTGTACGCAACTTTAAATCTAAGGCAGATAGAGATTCATCTAACAATAAGATCTTAGGTTCATTCACAATGGCACGCGCAATCGCCACACGTTGTTTTTGTCCACCACTCATTTCATCAATCGTACGTTGCTCATAACCTTCTAATTTTACGAGCTTCAACGCTTCAGCCACTTTCGCTTTAATCGCTTTGTTTGATAGTTTCTTCAATTTCAAACCAAAAGCAATGTTTTCATACACATTTAAATGTGGAAATAACGCATAATCTTGAAAGACTGTGTTTACTTGACGTTTATTAGCTGGAATTCCATTGATATTACGGTTTCCGTATAATACGTCTCCTGAATCTGCTTGTTCAAAACCTGCAATAATTTTTAAAATGGTTGTTTTACCACATCCCGAAGGACCTAGTAAGGTATAAAATTTTCCTTCTTCGAAATCAATAGAGATATCGTCTAAGATGGTTTTGCCATCGTATTGTTTACTCACTCCTAATAACGATAATAGCGACATATGTTCTTTCCTCCTATAAGTACGATGCAGTAACCACCATCATGGCTTTCGTTTCTGTATCAGTTTGATTAGACAACTGATGTTTATCATGTGCTTTAAAATAAAGCGCATCTCCTGCTTTGGCATGATAGACATGTTCTCCAAGTGTTAAAGTCAGTTCTCCTTCTAAACAATATATGAAAGTATCTGAATCAGAAGGTTTAAAACTTTTATATGCAGTATGCGGATGTAATTGAATAAATAACGGTTCCATCTCAAATTCATTCGAACGTGCAATCGGCCATGTTAAAATATAACCTTCATCATATTCGTCATAGACTGTTTGTTCATCCTTTGGATACAACACCTTCTCAGCTTCTTTTTCTTTAAAAAAAGTCTCTGGTGATGTTCCGAGCACTTCTAATAATTGTAGAAAGGTTTCCATACTTGGTGAGGATTGTCCGCTTTCTATTTGTGAAATATAGCCTTTAGATAAATCTGTCCGCTCTGCTAATTCTTCTTGTGTCAGCTGTTTGATTTTACGTAAATTACGTAATTTCAATCCAATATTCATGAATGACCTCACTCTCTTGCTTAAAAAATGACATAAAAAAAGCACAGTTCTGTTTAGTATTAGTAAACTTTAAGTTTAACGCTTACTAAAAATAACAGAACTGCACCTGATTTACAATATAATTTTAATCATTTGCACTAAATTTTTTAGTTTCAGTTTCGTTTTTGATACGTTTGATCGCACGATAGCTATTATAGCCGCTGCCTTTTTCAAAATCATCTAAGATATTCTTCTCATCTGCTTTACCTGGAACGACCTTTTTAAAGTTGCGATAAGCATTCATAAAGTCATCTCTGTCGACTTGACGTTCATAATAATCTTCAACACGATTAAAGAAATGAATCACATCTATCATTTCTTCTTGAGACCAATCGACATCAATAGGATATTGATATTCCATATATATTCCTCCTATCTATTTGATTTCAGCCATATTATAACATGTATGATAAAAAAACCGCCGAGCTTAAAAGCCCGACGGTTTCAGTTTATATGCTTATTCTAATGTTGGGTGTTATTACATAGTGTGGATTGGTAATCCAAGTGCTTTTTCAGCTGCTTCCATGCTCATTTCACCTAATGTTGGGTGAGCATGTACTGTTAATGCGATATCTTCAGCATTCATACCAGCTTCAATTGCTAGACCTAATTCAGAGATGATGTCAGAAGCACCTGCACCAACAATTTGTGCACCTACTAATGTGTCATCTTCTTTAAGTGTGATCAATTTAACGAAACCAGTAGTATCGTTTAATGATAACGCACGGCCGTTTGCTGCGTAAGGGAATTTAGAAGCTTTATATTCTAAACCTTCTTCTTTCGCTTGCGCTTCAGAAAGACCTACTGTTGCGATTTCTGGTTCAGTGAAGCATACTGCAGGCATACCGATGTAATCTACTGCTGATTTTTCACCAGAGATTGCTTCAGCTGCTACTTTACCTTCATAGCTTGCTTTATGAGCAAGTGGTAAACCAGGAACGATATCACCGATAGCATAGATGTTATCAAGTGAAGTACGGCTTTGTTCGTCAACTTCTAATAAACCGCGGTCTGCGAATTTAAGACCTAATTCTTCAAGACCCATTTCATCAGTGTTTGGACGACGACCTACTGTAACTAATACGTAATCAGCGTCGATTGTTTTTTCTTCGCCTTTAGCTTCGTAAGTTACTTTAACGCCGTTTTCTGTTTCTTCAGCAGATTTAGCCATTGCTTCAGTAACAATTTCCATACCTTTTTCTTTCATTTTTTTCTTAACAGGTTGTGTTAATTGTTTTTCGAAACCGCCTAAGATATCTTTAGCGCCTTCTAAGATAGTAACTTCTGTACCGAAGTTCGCAAATGCTGTACCTAATTCAGAACCAATGTAACCGCCACCTACAACAACTAATTTCTTAGGTGCTTCTTGTAAGTTTAACGCACCAGTTGAATCGATTACGCGTTCGCCGAATTTGAAATTAGGAATTTCAATCGGTCTAGAACCTGTTGCGATAATCGCATGTTTGAAGTTGTAAGTTTGAGCGCTTTTTTCGTCCATTACACGTAAGCTGTTTTTGTCGTGGAAGTAAGCTTCACCTTTGACAATTTCAATTTTGTTTCCTTTTAATAGACCTTCAACGCCGCCTGTTAATTTGTTAACTACAGACTTTTTGAACTCTTGAACTTTTTCGAATTTAAGTTCAACGTCTTTAGCGATGATACCTAGATCTTCAGAGTTTTTAGACTCTTGGAATACGTGTGATACGTGTAATAACGCTTTAGATGGGATACATCCTACGTTAAGACATACACCGCCTAATTCGCCTTTCTCAACGATTGTCACTTTTTGACCTAATTGTGCTGCGCGGATTGCGGCAACATAACCGCCAGGACCTGCTCCGATTACAATAGTATCTGTTTCAATTGGAAAATCACCAACTACCATGTTTTACCCCTCCATTAATAATAATTCTGGATTATTTAATAAACGTTTGATGTGGTTCATTGCGTTTTGACCAGTAGCTCCGTCAATTTGTCTGTGGTCAAAGCTTAATGATAATGCTAATACAGGTGCTGCAACAATTTCCCCATCCTTAACAATAGGTTTTTGTGCAATACGACCAATACCCAAGATAGCAACTTCTGGGTGGTTGATTACTGGTGTGAACCATTGGCCGCCTGCTGAACCGATGTTACTGATTGTGCATGATGCACCTTTCATTTCGTCAGAAGTCAATTTACCGTCACGTGCTTTAACAGCAAGTTCGTTAATTTCATCTGAGATTTCGAACATTGATTTACGATCAGCATGTTTAACAACCGGTACTAATAAACCGCGGTCTGTATCTGCAGCGATACCGATGTTCCAGTAGTGTTTGTGTACTACTTCACCGTTTGCATCATCAAATTCAGTGTTTAATGCTGGGTATTTCTTAAGTGCTGATACTAATGCTTTAACAACATATGGTAAGAATGTTAATTTAGTACCTTGTTCCGCAGCAATTTCTTTGAATTTCTTACGGTGATCCCATAATGCTTGAACTTCCACTTCGTCCATTAATGTTACGTGAGGCGCAGTGTGTTTAGAGTTAACCATTGCTTTCGCAATCGCTTTACGCATTGCAGGGATTTTTTCACGAGTTTCTGGGTATTCGCCTTCAGCTGATACTGGTGCTGCAGCTGTTTCTTGTGAAGCTGCTGCTTCAGTTGCTGGAGCTTCGCTAGTTTCTGCACTTGGTGCATCTCCGCTTAAGTAAGCTTCAACGTCAGCTTTAGTGATACGGCCGTTTTTACCAGAACCTTGAACTGCTTTGATATTTACATTATTTTCACGTGCAAATTTACGTACAGAAGGCATTGCTTTAACTCTTCTGTTTTCATCTACTTCTTCGTCAGCAGCTGGTGCTACGTTTGAAGTATCTTGTTCTGAAACTGATTGTGCTTGATCTTTAGTTTCTTCTTGGCCTGCATCTTCTTCTTGAGCAGAATCGTTACTGTGTCCGCCTTTGAATGACATTTCTTCAGCGTCTGGAGAATCAATTTTGATAATTGTGTCGCCAACGACTGCTACAGTTCCTTCTTCTACAACAACTTCTTCGATTGTACCGTTAACTGGAGAAGGGATTTCTACAACAGATTTGTCGTTTTGTACTTCACATAGAATATCGTCTTCTTGGATTTCGTCTCCAGCTTTTACAAACCACTTAACAATTTCACCTTCGTGGATACCTTCACCAATATCGGGTAATTTAAATTCAAATGCCACGTTCTTGTCCTCCTAAAAGTCAATTTAAGTCACATAAACCAGCACAAAACAATTGATTAAAACAAAAGTGTCTTCAAGTCTGTACATAAGCCTTGATTAAACTACTGATAATATAATCAATTTGATGTTCTAGTTTATAGTTTGACATAAAACTTGATTTCGTTTCAATGAAATCTATCTTCAATTTATTTTTACTACTTCATAACAAACCATTTGCCCTTGCAAAGTACATGAGATCGCAAGAGCAAATTTGGTTGTCTGACTTATGGAAAGCTGAAGTGTTGCTTCAACTATACCCATAAGTTCATTTAAATATGCCGACTCACGCTCTATTAAACAATTAGAAGTTTAAAGTAGCTTTTGCAGATTCGACGATATCGTTTTTGTTTGGTAACCAAACATTTTCCGCTTCAGTAAACGGATAAACAGTATCTGCTGCTGCAACACGTGCAATCGGAGCTTCTAATGAAAGGATTGTGCGCTCAGATAGTTCAGCTGCTACTTGTGCACCTACGCCAGCTTGACGTTGTGCTTCTTGAACTACTACTGCACGGCCAGTTTTTTCAACTGAAGCTACTAATGTATCGAAATCGATTGGTTGTACTGTACGTAAGTCGATAACTTCCGCTGATACACCATCTTTTTCAAGTTCTTCCGCTGCTTTTAATGATTCTTGAACCATTGCACCGTAAGCGATAATTGTGATGTCATCGCCTTCTTTTTTAACGTTCGCTTTACCAAGTTCAATTGTGTATTCCTCTTCAGGAACTTCTTCACGGAATGAACGGTATAATTTCATGTGTTCTAAATATACAACTGGGTCATTGCTTCTGATTGCAGAAATCAATAAACCTTTTGCATCATATGGGTTAGATGGGATAACTACTGTTAATCCTGGTGATTGTGCCAAGATACCTTCTAAGTTATCTGCGTGTAATTCTGGTGTGTGTACACCACCACCGAATGGCGCACGGATTGTAACAGGTGCAGTTTTTGTGTTACCTGAACGGAATCTTGTACGTGCAATTTGACCTGCAACAGAGTCAAATACTTCGAATACGAAACCTAAGAATTGGATTTCCATTACTGGACGGTAACCTTCTACCGTTAATCCAAGTGCTAAACCGCCGATACCTGATTCAGCAAGCGGAGTATCGAATACACGATCTTCACCGAATTCTTTTTGCAGACCTTCCGTTACACGGAATACGCCACCGTTAACACCAACGTCTTCACCAAAAAGCAAAACATTTTCATCGTTTTGAAGTTCAGTTTTAAGTGCGTTGTTAATCGCTTGTACCATTGTCATTTGTGCCATGGCTTACTTCGACTCCTTCTCTTTGTAAATTTCATACTGTTCTTTTAAGTTTTGAGGCATATCTTCGTACATGATTTCCATCAAGTCAGTAACAGTTTGTTTTTCAACTTTATCAGCTGCTTTAATTGCAGTTTTGATTTCGTCTTTTGCACGTTCGATTACTTCGTTTTCTATTTCTTCATTCCATAAGCCTTTAGCTTCTAAGAATGCTCTGAAACGAACTAATGGGTCTTTTTTCTCCCAATCAGAATCTTCATCTGAAGTTCTGTAACGTGTTGGGTCATCCCCAGCCATTGTATGTGGACCATAACGGTAAGTCATAGTTTCAATTAATGTTGGGCCTTCACCGTTAACTGCACGATCACGTGCTTCTTTAGTTGCTTGATATACAGCTAATGGGTCCATACCGTCAACTTGAATACCAGGGATACCTACTGCGATTGCTTTTTGAGCTAATGTGATTGCAGCTGTTTGCTTGCTTCTTGGTGTCGAAATCGCGTAGTTGTTGTTTTGAATTACAAAGATTGCCGGCACTTTATAAGCCGAAGCAAAGTTGATACCTTCGTAGAAGTCACCTTGTGATGAACCGCCGTCACCTGTATAAGTGATAGCTACTGCTTTTTTACCGCGTTTTTTAAGACCTAATGCAACACCGGCAGTTTGAATATATTGTGCACCGATGATGATTTGAGGACTGAATGCGTTTACACCTTCAGGGAATTGGTTTCCTTTAAAGTGTCCTCTTGAGAATAAGAATGCTTCTGTAAGTGGTAAACCGTGCCAAATGATTTGTGGAACATCACGGTAACCTGGAAGAATCCAGTCTTCTTTCTCTAATGCATATTGTGAAGCTAGTTGTGAAGCTTCTTGACCAGCTGTTGGTGCGTAGAAGCCTAAACGTCCTTGTCTGTTTAAAGAAACAGAACGTTGGTCTAGGACACGAGTCCATACCATTCTTTCCATTAATTCAACTAATTGCTCATCAGTTAAATCAGGTACTAAGTCTTCATTCACTACTTTACCATTTTCGTCCAATACTTGGACCATCTTAAATTGTGCTTCAGTATCTTTCAATACTTGCTCAGCGTCGAATTGGGCTTGTAACTTCGGAGCCATTCAATTCACCATACCTTTCCCGTATAATAGAAAATTCATTTCATCCATAAATTAGTATAGCATAGTTTTGTATAACTGTTAAATGAATTGTAAAACTTCTGTATCACTTGTGTTAAGTACAGTTATAAGACCTGTACCAGTCATTATACTAAAACTGTATCAGTGTTGTTTATTTGATTTGTTGAGCCGCTTCCATTTGTTTTCCGCGCTCGTCACGAGTTTTGCTATATTTTTTAATTTTGTTATTTACCTCTTTATAAGAGTCGTCAATTGCTTTTGTTTTTTCATCAATCTGTGATTGTTCTGCTTGACCGTTAGTTTTTACAATGTATTCAAATAAATCTTTTTCTTTGTCTAAACTATTGTTGTAAGCTTTCGCATATTCATCATGCGCTTTATAGTTTTTCTCAAATGCTTTGTTTGTTTTTTCTATGCCGGATCTTCTTTTATCGTTTCTAATATCCTTTGTCCGCTTTTTAGCCTCTTCAAACTTTTTCTCAGATGCATCAAAAGCTTTTTCTTCTTTTTTAAATTCATCTTTACGTTCATTTACATTACTTACAATATCTTTAGAAGTTTTTACAACCTTCTGTGTATCTTTACCGTTGATTTTCTTAGCTAAATCATTTTTCTCGTTTGTAAGTTTATTTAGTTTTTCACCGACTTTTACGGCTTCGTCTTCTTTTTGTACGGCTTCTTTCAGTGTCTTGTTGTACTCTTTAATCTGATGGCTGTCTGTTGAACAAGCACCTAATAATAGAGAGGATGCAATCACTAAACCAAATGTGCTTTTAATTTTCATGCTTCAAATTACCTCCTTGGGGATTTCAATAATGATGTTAATTAATTTTAAGCGATTTCGCAAATACTTTTCTGTTCTATCCGGAAGTTTTTTGTTATATTTTATAATAAGGACGGTGTATGACATGATTACTATGAAAGATATAATCAGAGACGGACATCCGACACTTCGTGAAAAAGCTGAAGAAGTTAAATTTCCTTTATCAGATGAAGATCGTAATAAAATCAAAGAAATGCATGAATTCTTAGTCAATAGTCAAGATGATGAAATTGCACGTAAATACAATTTACGTTCAGGTGTAGGTATTGCTGCACCACAACTTAACATTTCAAAGCGTATGCTTGCTGTGCACTTACCAGATGATGGTAACGGCAAATCATACGAGTTAATGTTAATCAATCCGAAGATCGTCAGCTACAGTGTACAAGAAGCATACTTGCCTACAGGTGAAGGCTGCTTAAGTGTAGATGAAGATATTCCAGGACTTGTGCATCGCCATCATCGTATTACAGTTAAAGCTAAAGATATTGATGGCAATGATATCAACTTACGACTTAAAGGCTATATTGCTATTGTTGTACAACATGAAATCGATCATTTAGACGGTATTATGTTCTATGACCACATTGATAAAGAAAATCCACTTCAACCTCACGAAGATGCTATCCGTCTGTTTGATGAATAAACATAAATTGAGAGGTCGCATAAAGCGGCCTCTTTTTTATATACACTGCTATTTCCTTATTATATGAAGATATCTTTACGACAATGATACGTAACATTTAAACGTTCTAAACCTTCTTTAAGTTCAGGCAGCATACTTTTATCCACCCACTCTGGATCATGGTTATGTCGTATAAAATGATGATTATCTGAGACATTATCTACAACTTCTTCGTATTCAAAGAACATCACAATTTCTTTCCCACGTTTTTCAAACAAAATACCTTGAAACAATTTATCTCGTCTTTCCTTTTCTCTTTTTACATCTTCAATAATTCTTTTAGCCTTACTCATTTTCCTCACCTGCTTTTAGTCACTAAATCATTGAACTCGCTTCGTTTTCTCTTTTATATATTTTACCACACTTATTTTGACTTTCTCTTTTTGACAAACATTCCCCTAGCTTTCCTTGTCGCTAAGTAAAACCGCTTTATTTATTGAATTACATCATGTAAAATAAATAATAACTGTATATGTATGGAGAAATCTTCATGCATGACTAACTAGAACGTCATTTATAACAAACCTAGCAAACATACTGGGCAGTTAAGCTGGTATGTTGTATTTATTTGTAAGAAAGAACACAATGATGAAACAAACCACAAAGAATAAACTAGGCTTGTATGAACAATAAATTAAAACAACTGAACATATTTTTAGGAGGAAACAATATATTATGGCAATTTACAAAGTATTTTATCAAGACGACAGAGCAGAAGTAATCGTGCGTGAGAACACACAAACGATTTACGTAGAAGGAAATTCAGAAGAAGAAGTAAGAAAATATCTGAAAGACCGTAATTACAATATCGAGTTCATTACTAAATTAGAGGGCGCACATTTAGAATATGAACAAAAATCTCCAGACTATCAAGTGGAGCATATCCAATAATGAAACAACTCAAAAATAATGAGGTCGGTGTATACGCAATCGGCGGTCTCGGCGAGATCGGTAAGAATACGTATGCAGTGGAGTATAAGGATGAAATCGTCCTAATCGATGCGGGTATCAAATTCCCAGACGACAATCTATTAGGTATCGATTATGTCATCCCGGATTACTCATATCTTGTTCAAAACAAAGATAAAATTATCGGCCTATTTATTACCCACGGACACGAAGACCATATCGGCGGTGTGCCCTTCTTATTAAAAGAACTTAACGTACCGATTTATGGCGGTCCTTTAGCACTTGGGTTAATCAGAAACAAATTAGAAGAACATCATTTATTAAGAACAGCTGAATTGAATGAAATTACAGAAGACAGCGTCATCAAGTCAAAACACTTCAATGTTTCATTCTATTTAACAACACACAGTATTCCAGAAGCATACGGTGTTATCGTTGGAACACCTGAAGGTAATATTGTACACACGGGTGACTTCAAATTTGATTTCACACCTGTCGGTACACCAGCTAATATTGCGAAAATGGCGAAACTCGGTGAAGAAGGCGTTTTAGCCCTTTTATCTGATTCAACGAACTCACTCGTTCCAAACTTTACTTTAAGTGAACGTGAAGTCGGCCAAAACGTCGATAAAATTTTCCGTAAATGTACAGGAAGAATTATCTTTGCGACATTCGCATCTAATATTTACCGTGTTCAACAAGCTGTAGAAGCTGCGATTAAATATAACCGTAAAATTTTAGTATTCGGCCGTTCAATGGAAAACAACATTAAAATTGGTATGGAGCTCGGTTATATCAAAGCGCCACCTGAAACATTTATCGAACCAAGCAAAATCAACTCTGTTCCTAAACACGAACTCTTGATTTTATGTACAGGTTCTCAAGGTGAACCGATGGCTGCGTTATCACGTATCGCAAACGGTACACACAAACAAATTAAAATTATTCCTGAAGATACAGTCGTCTTCAGTTCATCACCTATCCCAGGTAATACGAAAAGTATCAACCGCACAATTAACGCTTTATATCGTGCAGGCGCTGATGTTATTCACAGCAAGATTTCAAACATCCATACTTCAGGTCACGGTTCTCAAGGCGATCAACAATTAATGTTACGCTTAATTCGTCCGAAGTATTTCATGCCGATCCATGGTGAATACCGTATGTTGAAAGCACATGCGCAAACTGGCGTTGAGTGCGGTGTAGATGAAGACAACATCTTTATTTTCGATAATGGTGATGTCTTAGCCCTAACAAGAGATTCAGCACGTAAAGCTGGACGTATTCCTTCTGGTGATGTATTGGTAGATGGAAGCGGTATCGGTGATATCGGTAATGTAGTCATCCGCGACCGTAAATTACTATCTGAAGAAGGTTTAGTAATTGTCGTTGTAAGTATCGACTTCAACACAAATACATTACTTTCAGGTCCAGATATCATCTCACGTGGTTTCGTTTATATGCGCGAATCTGGTCACTTGATTTACGATGCACAACGTAAGATTAAAACTGAAGTCATTTCTAAGTTGAACCAAAACAAAGACATTCAGTGGCATCAAATCAAATCATCAATCATTGAGACATTACAACCTTACCTGTTTGAAAAAACAGCACGTAAACCAATGATTTTACCAGTGATTATGAAGGTCAATGAGAACGGTGAACAAATCACGCCGACGAAAAAACCAAAATCATCTAGACCTAAACGCACAAATAAAAAACAAAGTCCAAAACAAAATCAAGAACCAAAACAACACAACAGTAAAGAAAATCATAAGCATGCGACAAACAAACGTCCTTCAAATAATGGTCAGAAAAACCGTAAACCAAGAAATCATAAACCGCACCATAAAAAAGAAGACAACGCTAAACCAAAACAACACGAAGAAAAGTCTAAACAAGACTAAGCTTCTATAAATTAAAGATAAATATAGGAAAGGGGTCGGGACATAAATGTTCTGACTTCTAA
>NZ_KV837000.1:0-6242 GCF_001838465.1 Staphylococcus sp. HMSC061G12 | reverse complement strand
TTTTTATATATCAACCGAATTTGACAAAGAGCCAGACCTTATCAGTGAAAACTGGTAGGGTCTTTTTTTACTTTTAATTTTATAAATCATAACGAATGAAAAAACCATTACCTGATAGCGCTCGGGCAATGGTTTTTCGTATTATAATAAAGCTTTTGCGACTTCAATTTGATGACGTACGGATTCTTGTCCTGTTGAACCGTAACTTTTTCTACGTTTCAAACAATTTTCAGGTTTTAAATAACTATAGATCGTTTCATCAATAGTAGGTGAGAATTCTTGATATTTTTCAAGTGGCACATCGAGTAAATAACAATCGTGTTGAATACACCAATAAACAATTTGTCCTACAATCGCATGTGCTTCTCGGAATGGAATATCTTTTTCCACTAAATAATCTGCAAGTTCTGTTGCGTTTGAGAAGTCTTTGTGTACGGTTTCGTTTAAACGGTCTGTATTCACAGTCAATGTAGCGAGCATCCCTTCAAAGATACGTAATGAGCCTGTGACTGTATGCACCGCATCAAATAAACCTTCTTTATCTTCTTGCATATCTTTATTGTAAGCTAATGGTAAACCTTTTAATGTTATCAGCATGCTGACTAAATGGCCAGTAGTACGGCCAGTTTTACCACGAATCAATTCTGCCATATCTGGATTCTTTTTCTGCGGCATGATAGATGAACCTGTTGAAAATGCATCAGATAAAGTGATGAATTTTGCTTCATCTGTTGACCAGAAAATAATTTCTTCAGAGAAACGTGATAAATGAATCATGACAAGCGAAATCGCATTGAGTGTTTCGACAATATAATCACGGTCACTTACAGCGTCTAAACTATTTTCGTAAAGTGATGCGAAATCTAAAAGTTCTTGTGTTTTCTGACGATCAATCGGATGCGTTGTACCGCTTAAAGCAGCAGCACCTAATGGATTGACATCGATACGTTTTAAAGCATCGTTAAAGCGGGCTTTATCACGTTCAAGCATCCAGAAATAAGTCATGACATGATGTGCAAAAGAAATTGGCTGTGCACGTTGTAAGTGCGTATAACCTGGCATAATCGTATCGACGTGTTTATCTGCAAGTGAAACAATCGTCTCTTGTAAAGAATGAATCAATTCAATGATTTCTTTGACTGCTTTCTTTGTATAGAGATGCATGTCTGTTGCGACTTGATCATTACGGCTGCGGCCAGTGTGCAACTTACCGCCGACAGGGCCGATACGTTCGATTAATTCATGTTCGATGTTTAAGTGAATATCTTCTAAAGCTTCTGTAAATTCAACTTTACCATCGTGGTAATCTTGTTGGATGTCCTGGAGTCCCTTAATAATGGTGTTGCTTTCTTCAGAAGTAAGGATGCCTTGTTGTGCAAGCATCGTCGCATGTGCAATACTTCCTTGAATATCTTCATCTATTAATAGGTGGTCAAAGTGAATAGAAGCATTAAAAGCATCTACCCACGCTTCAGGTTCTGCTTGGAAGCGACCGCCCCAGGCTTTTTTACTCATGTGAATAACCTCCATGCAACATAGAATTGACTTCAGTCGGCAAGCCGTAAATTTCAATGAATCCTACTGCTGCTTCTTGGTTGAAGGCATCTTCTTTTGTATATGTCGCAAGTTCTTTGTTGTATAGAGAATATGGAGATTTTCTGCCATTTACAACCGCATTACCTTTAAATAATTTCACACGTATTTCACCGCTGACATGTTCTTGAGTTGAATCAATAAATGCTTTTAATGAATCAGTTAAAGGTGAGAACCATAAACCATTGTAGGTTTGTTCTGCGAATTGTTTTTCAATCACAGGTTTGAAGTGTGCCACATCTTTTGTCAATGTGATAGTTTCTAAAGCTTTATGTGCTTTCAGAATCACTTCAGCGCCTGGTGTTTCGTAGACTTCACGTGATTTAATACCGACTAATCTGTTTTCAACATGGTCAATACGTCCGATACCATGTTTGCCTGCTAAGTCGTTTAAATAAAGAATTAAATCATCTAATGGATATGCTTTTCCATCGACTTCTACTGGAATTCCTTTTTCAAACTTCAAAACGATTTCATCAGGTGTATCTGGTGTATCTTCGATTTCTCGAGTTAAATCAAATGCATCTGCAGGCGGTGCTGCGTAAGGATCTTCTAAAATACCACATTCGTTGGCACGGCCCCATAAGTTTTGGTCGATAGAGTAAGGAGAGTCATGGTTGATTGGTACTGGAATGTTATTTTTGATTGCGTAATCAATTTCTTCCTCACGACTCCAACCCCATGAACGTACCGGTGCAAATACTTTCAATTTAGGGTTCAACGCTTTGATGGCTACTTCAAAACGTACTTGGTCGTTACCTTTACCAGTACAGCCATGTGCAATACCTACTGCATCTGTTTTTTCAGCAATTTCAACTAATTTTTTAGAGATTAATGGGCGAGATAATGCTGAAACAACTGGGTATGTGTTTTCATACATTAAATTACCTTTAATTGCATAAGCAACATAGTCATCGCTGAATTCTTTAGTCGCATCAATGATATAGCATTCTACTGCGCCCATATCTAATGCTTTTTGATAAACTTGATCTAAATCTTTTCCTTCGCCGACGTCTAAACAACAAGCAACTACATCGTAACCTTTATCGATCAGCCACTTTACTGCCACACTAGTATCTAATCCGCCTGAATAGGCTAATACGATTTTATCCTTCATAATCTTTACACCTCGTTAGAATAGTTTGAATTTTTTAACATGTTATTATCATAGCAGATTGAAGATGAGAAATAAACCATTATTTTACATAAATATACAAAAAGATGAAATCTCACTCATTTATACCCTATGACAGCAAGGCTTGTTCTAAATGTATGCAAAATTCATAAAAACTATAGAATGTACAACACTTTATTTCCTAGAAAAATAGTAAAAAATGACGATTTTTTCACAATTAAGACGGGTCCTTCAATTTCATAGACAGTTTTATTGATTGTATTATCAGAAATTTAGTAAAATATGAGTGAAATCAAAAAGCAGGAGGCAGTTCAAATGACACATATTGAGCTAGACTATAGTAAAGCTTTAAAATTCGTTGACGAACACGAATTAACACAACAACAAGAAATCGTAAAAACAATTCATCGTGTTATTCACGAAGGTACAGGCGCAGGCAACGACTTTTTAGGCTGGTTAGATTTACCAGTAGATTATGACAAAGAAGAATTCTCTCGTATCTTAGAAGCAGCTAAACGCATCAAAGAACATTCTGATGTATTAGTTGTGATCGGTATCGGTGGTTCTTATTTAGGTGCGCGTGCTGCGATTGAAATGTTAAGTTCAGCATTCAGAACAAGTGATGAATATCCTGAAATCGTATTTGCGGGTAACCACTTATCATCAACTTACTTACATGATTTAATTGAATACCTTGACGGTAAAGATTATTCAGTCAACGTTATTTCTAAATCAGGTACAACAACTGAACCGGCTGTTGCTTTCAGACTCTTTAAACAGTTATTAGAAGATAAATACGGTAAAGAAGAAGCAAAATCACGTATCTTTGCGACTACAGATAAAGAAAAAGGTGCTTTAAAACAATTAGCAACAAACGAAGGTTACGAAACATTCGTAGTACCTGATGATGTAGGCGGCCGTTATTCAGTATTAACAGCAGTAGGTTTATTACCAATTGCAGCTGCAGGCATTGATATCCAAGCGATGATGGATGGTGCTGCTAAAGCGCGTGAAGAATTGAAATCAGATGACTTATCTGAAAACATCGCATATCAATATGCGACATTACGTAATATTTTATACGCTAAAGGTTATACAACTGAAATGTTGATCAACTATGAACCATCATTACAATACTTTAATGAATGGTGGAAACAATTATACGGCGAATCTGAAGGTAAAGACTTCAAAGGTATCTATCCTTCAAGTGCTAACTACACAACTGACTTGCATTCATTAGGACAATACGTACAAGAAGGCCGTCGTTTCTTATTCGAAACAGTGGTTAAAATTGAAAATCCTAAATTCGATATTACAATCGAAGAAGATGCAGATGATTTAGATGGCTTGAACTACCTTGCTGGTAAAACAATTGATGAAGTAAATACAAAAGCGTTTGAAGGTACATTACTTGCACACACAGACGGCGAAGTACCAAACTTAGTGGTTAAAGTGCCAAGCATTGATCCAGAAACATTCGGTTATTTAGTATACTTCTTCGAATTAGCTTGTGCGATGAGCGGTTACCAATTAGGTGTTAACCCATTCAACCAACCAGGTGTAGAAGCATATAAACAAAATATGTTCGCATTACTTGGTAAACCAGGTTACGAAGATAAAAAACAAGAATTAGAAGAACGTTTATAATTCTGAAATAAATATAAGACTCTCATATTGCTGACTAGTAATATGGGAGTTCTTTTTTTAGTTTCAAAATACACCTGTTCCCTATATAATAGTAGTAATCGAAGATGAATGAGAGACAGGTGGAGTTATGTCAGCACATCAAATTGAACAGTGGATGCGAGCAATGGGTGACTATGGGGATATACTTGGGTTTTTATTACCGTTTTTAGAATCATTTATTCCTATTTTACCAATGTTCGTATTTGTGTTTGTTAATGTAGATACATTCGGATTATTTTTAGGAATTATAATCTCATGGCTTGGCACATTTTTAGGGAGTTTCGTTGTTTTTTTAATCATACGTTATTTTGCGAACACTAAATTCATGGATAAAGTCAAAGAACGAAAAGAAGTTCAAAAGTTTTTGGGGTTTGTGAATCATCAAGGTGTGACACCTATTTTCATTTTATTGTGCTTTCCATTCACCCCAAGTTCTTTAATGAATGTGGTGGCTGGCTTGTCTCAAATGAAACGTCAGACTTTCTTCATTATATTAGCTGTTTCAAATTTGATTGCGATGGCTTTAACAGGTATTTTAGGCAGAGAAATGCATAGCATTTTAGAAAGCCCGATTCGTGTCGTGTTAGTGATTGTGATTTTAGCTGGACTTTGGATAATCAGCAGAAAGTTGGAGCGTCGTTTCATAAAATAACGAAGGAGATAAATAGTGAGAAAAATTGTAAAATATTTGCTTTCCTTGATAATTGCGATTATTATTGTAATGTTGATTCAAGCTTTTATCTTAATCGGTGCAGTGGTACATTCTAATCAGATGTCACCTGCATTGCATCAGGATGATCGTATTTTGGTCAGTAAAGTACAAACCACTTTCAACCAAATACATAATAGTGATATCATCATGTATCATCATCAAGGACGTATCTACTTTGGACGAGTCATTGGGACACCTGGTGAGTCTGTCGAAATAAAAGCGGGTCAATTGTATCGAGATGACCAACAAGTACATGAAAGTTATCAGGTACAACATCCTATTCAAACCCTAGCATTACGCAATATTAAACATTCAGAAGGAGATATCTTAGCACCTAAACACTATTTAATATTGAATGATGATCGCTCTGATTTAAACGATTCGAGAAAATTCGGAACGATACATCAGCAAGATATTGTGGGGACTGTGTTTTTAAGATATTATCCATGGCGTGATTTTAAAATTTCATTTAATGAATAATTGAGGTGTTTTTACAGTGAAAAAAGAATTGAAAGAATGGATTATAGCCATAGCTATAGCATTGGTTTTAATCTTATTGATTTATAATTTTGTTGCTAAATCTTATACTGTACGCGGAGATTCTATGTTCCCGACGTTAAAAGACGGTGAAAAAGTTATCGTCAATGTGATCGGCTTTAAAATGGGCGGTCTTGATAAAGGTAACGTAATTGTCTTCCATGCAGATAAAAACAGCGACTATGTCAAACGTGTCATCGGAACACCTGGTGACAGTGTAGAATACAAACATGATGTATTGTATGTAAATGGTAAAAAAGTGAAAGAACCGTACTTAGATTATAATGAAAAACATAAAAGTTACGATGAAATCACAGGTACACTTCAAGTTAAAAACTTGCCTAACTCAGACGGCACAAATAAAATTCCAAAAGGAAAATTATTAGTCCTTGGGGATAACCGTGAAGTGAGTAAAGATAGCCGTTCATTCGGTTTAATTAAAGAAGATCAAGTTGTCGGTAAAGTCAGCTTACGTTACTGGCCTTTAACGAAATTCAAAGTGAACTTCAATCCAGCAGAAAATTAAATGTTAAGATAGATTAGACGAAAAGGGGTCGGGACATAAATGTTCTGACTTCT
>NZ_KV836999.1:0-5501 GCF_001838465.1 Staphylococcus sp. HMSC061G12 | reverse complement strand
TAATGCGGAAGATTATATAATCTTCCGCATTAACTGCTTATTTATATCTATTCTAAATTGGCATGATTATTTTGCATAGTTGTTTCCTCAACATCTAATTGTGTCATTAGTCCAATGACTACACTATCTAAAAAGATTTGTGATGATTGTTCAAACAAACTACCTAACGGTTGATCAGACCCAGTAGCATCGTGTTTTGTACCTGCTGGTAATTCAACTACTGTGTCTGCAATTTCACCAATTGCAGAATCTAGTTTAGTTGTTAGTAATACCACTTTTGCATCAACTGATTTCGCTTTTTCTGCTAATAAGCGAAGATGTTCTGTTGAGCCTGAACCAGAAATTACAATAAATAAATCATCTTTTTGAATTGATGGTGTTGTTGATTCGCCAATGACAAATGCTTGCTTTCCTAATTGATTGAGTCTCATTGCAAAACTGTTTGCAACGAATCCAGAACGCCCCTTACCTGCAATAAATATGCGTGATGCTTCAGTTACTTCTGATACAAACCCATCAAATTCTTCATCTTTAACATGAGATAAAGTGCCCTTTAACTCATCTAAAATTAATTGATAATGATTAAAAGTTGTCATCATTATTTACCTTCAATAGCGTCACGACATTGTTTAGCTGCTTCTACAGGGTCATCAGCATTTGCGATACCGCCACCAACAATTACTAAGTCAGGTTCTTCTGCAACAATTTCTTTAATTGTATCTGGTTTAATACCACCAGCAACTGCGACTTTAGAATTTTTAATTACTGATTTAACTTTACGTAAGCTATCTAATGGAGATTGTCCTTCAGCTTGTAAATCATAACCAGTGTGCACTGCAATATAGTCAGCACCCATTTCATCTAATTCTTTCGCACGTTTTTCTAAATCTTGAACAGCAATCATATCTACTAATAATTGTTTGTTATTTTTATGTGCTTCTTCAACTGCTGCTTTAATTGACGCATCTTCTGCTACACCTAAAATTGTTACAACATCAGCGCCGAATTTAACAGCTTGGCTTACTTCATAGTCTGCTGCATCCATGATTTTTAAGTCTGCTAATACTTTAGCATTGCTTATATTTTCATTTAAATGTTGAACGGCAGGTAAACCTTCGTTAATCACAATTGGTGTACCAATTTCTACAATATCAACATATTCTTCTACTTTTTTCGCTAATTCTGCTGCTTCTTCTTTATTTAATAAATCAATAGCTAATTGTAATTCCACGATAATTCATCCTTTCATTAATTTATACCTTTATTTTGACATAATTATCAATAAATCAATACTGACAAAATTGGCATATAGGGAATGTCAGCTTATCTAAAGGGGGTGACTATTTTTTCAGTATGAATAATATTACACTGTAGTGTACAGTTGGAATTGTAAATATAAGACTAATAATTACAAATTTGGAGGCTTTTTAGATGACTCATATTCAATTAGATTATGGTAAGACTTTAGAATTTTTTGGAGAACATGAATTAGAACAACAAAAAGATATCGTGAAGACATTACACAAAACGATACATGGAGGAACTGGTGCAGGAAATGATTTCTTGGGTTGGGTAGACCTTCCAGTTGATTATGATAAAGAAGAGTTTTCAAGAATTGTAGAAGCTTCTAAACGTATTAAAGCAAATTCTGACGTGTTAGTTGTTATTGGTATTGGTGGCTCATACCTTGGTGCACGTGCTGCTATTGAAATGCTAACATCTTCATTTAGAACAAATAATGACTATCCTGAAATTGTTTTTGTAGGTAACCATTTATCATCAAGCTATACAAAAGAATTAGTAGATTATTTAGCTGACAAAGATTTCTCTGTAAACGTCATTTCTAAATCTGGTACAACTACAGAACCAGCAGTTGCATTCCGTTTATTCAAACAATTAGTTGAGAGTAAATATGGCAAAGAAGAAGCTAAAAAACGTATCTTTGCTACAACAGATAAACAAAAAGGTGCATTAAAACAATTAGCTACAAATGAAGGTTATGAAACATTTGTAGTTCCTGATGATGTAGGTGGCCGTTATTCAGTGTTAACTGCTGTAGGTTTATTACCAATCGCAGCTGCAGGTATTAATATTGAAGCGATGATGATTGGTGCAGCAAAAGCACGTAAAGAATTATCTTCTGACAAATTAGAAGAAAATATTGCTTATCAATATGCAACAATCCGTAACCTTCTATATAGCAAAGGTTATACAACTGAAATGCTTATCAACTATGAACCGTCAATGCAATATTTCAATGAATGGTGGAAACAATTATTTGGTGAATCAGAAGGTAAAGACTTTAAAGGTATTTATCCTTCAAGTGCTAACTACACTACTGATTTACATTCATTAGGACAATACGTTCAAGAAGGTCGTCGTTTCTTATTTGAAACAGTTGTTAAAGTGAATCATCCAAAACATGATCTTACTATTGAAGAAGATAGTGACGATTTAGATGGATTAAATTATCTTGCTAGTAAAACAATTGATGAAGTTAATACAAAAGCATTTGAAGGTACATTATTAGCACATACTGATGGTGGCGTACCTAATATCGTTGTTAATATTCCACAATTAGATGAAGAAACATTTGGCTATGTCGTGTACTTCTTTGAACTCGTATGTGCTATGAGTGGTTATCAATTAGGCGTCAATCCATTCAATCAACCTGGTGTAGAAGCGTATAAACAAAATATGTTTGCTTTACTTGGTAAACCAGGATTTGAAGATATGAAAAAAGATCTTGAAGCAAGATTGTAGGTTATAAACTATAAAGAAATGAGAGGATACAATGTCTAGTAATATTGGAATTTTAGGTTTAGGTGTTATGGGGAAAAATCTTGCGTGGAACATCGAGGATAAGAAATATTCTGTGAGTATTCATAGTAGAGATAATAATGAAATTAATGATACTATTCAAAAGTCTCATTATCAAAAGATATATCCTGCGTATAACTTGAAAGAATTTGTAGATTCATTAGAAAAACCCCGTAAAATTTTGTTGATGATTAAGGCCGGGAGTCCTACGGATAATATGATAAATACACTACTTCCGCTGTTAGATGATGATGATATTTTAATTGATGGTGGTAATACAAACTATCAAGATACAATTCGTCGAAATAAAGCATTAGCTGAAAGTGGCGTTAATTTCATCGGTATGGGCGTTTCAGGTGGTGAAGTAGGCGCTTTAACTGGTCCTTCATTAATGCCTGGCGGTCAAGAAGCCGCTTATAATAAAGTCAGTGATATCTTAGATGCCATTTCAGCTAAAGCGCAAGATGGCGCATCTTGCGTAACATACATTGGCCCAAATGGTGCAGGTCATTATGTGAAAATGGTCCATAACGGTATTGAATATGCAGATATGCAATTAATCGCTGAAAGTTATGCAATGATGAAAGACTTATTAGGTATGAGTCATACTGAAATTTCTCAAACATTCAAAGATTGGAATGCTGGAGAACTCGAAAGTTACTTAATAGAAATTACTGGTGATATTTTCACTGAATTAGATGAAAATAATGAACCTTTAGTAGAAAAAATATTAGATACTGCTGGTCAAAAAGGTACAGGTAAGTGGACTTCTATTAATGCATTAGAATTAGGAATTCCATTAACAATTATCACTGAATCAGTATTTGCTCGTTTCATTTCATCCATTAAAGAAGAACGTGTTAACGCGTCTAAATCATTAAATGGACCACAAGCTTCATTTGATGGTAATAAAGAAGAATTCTTAGAAAAAATCAGAAAAGCATTATATATGAGTAAGATTTGTTCTTACGCTCAAGGCTTTGCGCAAATGAGAAAAGCGAGCGAAGATCACGAATGGAACTTAAAATTAGGTGATCTTGCAATGATTTGGCGTGAGGGTTGTATCATTCGTGCACAATTCTTACAAAAAATTAAAGATGCTTACGATAATAATCCAGAACTTGAAAACTTATTATTAGATCCATACTTCAAAAATATTGTTACAGATTACCAAGAGGCATTAAGAGACGTCGTAGCAACAGGCGTTAAAAACGGTGTACCAACACCAGGATTCTCTGCAAGTGTGAACTACTATGATAGTTATCGTTCTGAAGATTTACCTGCTAATCTTATCCAAGCACAACGTGACTATTTTGGTGCACATACTTATGAACGTAAAGATCATGAAGGTGTGTTCCACACACAATGGGATGAAGAGTAATATAATTACTGTTACGGAATGAAAACCAGAAACTAGCTAATCAAGTAAAAGGGGGGAACTGCTTTGGATAAAAATTTATCATCATTAATAACAATATTTGGCGGAACAGGAGATTTAAGTTACAGGAAATTGCTACCTTCTATTTTTAATCTTTATAAAAAGGGTCACTTTAAGAAATTAGTTATCATTTCTACGGGTTTAGAGGATATAAGTGATGAAGAATATAGAAGTAAAGTAAAACAAATTTTATTAAGCCGAGAAAATTTTGAAATGGTGAACTTATTTTTAGATAACATATTTTACTTTCAACAAAATGTTGAAGATAAAACAAGTTGGAATAAATTAAAGGAACTTTCCAATGATATTGATAAAAAATATTGTTTGGATGGCAATAGATTATTTTACTTAGCAATGAATCCTCAATTTTTTAAAATTATAACTCAAAGCATAAGCCAATCAGGTCTTTCTGATACAAATGGATTTTCAAGATTAATAATCGAAAAACCATTTGGAAAAGATTTGAAATCTGCTGAAGACTTAAATAAACACATAAGACAGTATTTTAAAGAAGAAGAAATATTTAGAATAGATCATTATCTAGGTAAAGAGATGGTGCAAAATATTGAATCTTTACGTTTTGGTAATACAATATTTGAACCATTGTGGAACAACAAGTATATATCAAATGTTCAAATAACTCTATCGGAAACTTTAGGCATTGAAGATAGAGGCCAATACTATGATTCTACAGGAGCGCTTAAAGATATGGTGCAAAATCATGCACTACAAATACTTACTCTTATTGCTATGGAGAAACCCGAAAGCAGAAATAGTAAAGATATTAGACTAAAAAAAATCGAACTTTTAAACAATATAAAATTTTTGAAAGGGGCTGATGTACACAAATATTTTGTTAGAGGACAATATATTAATGGTATTATTAATGAAACTCCGATAATGTCATATCATGAAGAAAAAGGTGTTGATAGTGATTCAACAACAGAAACATTTGTAGCAGGAAAAGTACTTATCAATAATAGAAGATGGGAAGGGACTCCATTTTATATTCGTACGGGGAAACGCTTAGGTAAAAAAGCAACAGAGATTGTTATAGAATTCAAAAAAAACAATAATACATTAAGATATGAAAATAATAATGAGGATACTGATTGTAATTTACTGGTAATAAATATAGAACCTAATGCCAAAATATCACTATATATTTATGAAAATAAATCAAATAGAAATAATAGAAGTCATAATATGAAAATTTATAACTCAATAGATAAAAACCAAGTAG
>NZ_KV836998.1:0-61613 GCF_001838465.1 Staphylococcus sp. HMSC061G12 | reverse complement strand
TTAGGAGTCAGAACATTTATGTCCCGACCCCTTTATATGTGTTTAGAGATGCTATTAAAATTTGAAAGTAATTTCATCTTTGTCATCAACATCGATAGTTATTGATACATCTTCAAAGTACCATAAGTCTTTTTCGGCAATAATGATGTCTACACCGTCATAGTCTTGTTCAAATCCAATTTCAATGGGTTGATCATTGCGGTTATCAATATTGAATGCAGGGCTGAAACCTTGTTTGATTTGAGGTTCTCCGCCATAACGCACAAAGATGTGAATGGCTTTTCCTTCTTGAGGTAATTCAAACTCATCTTTGAACCAGTTGATTGCTTTATCTGTCAATTTCAATTCCATGGTAAAACTCCTCTCATTATTACCAAATATTATGCTGCATATAAAGATTTATATATAAGAGTATAACCGTTATAACACCATGATTAACCTTAAATGCTCAATTTCTTTAAAAAGTATAGAACGGATTTGACAAAATTTTGTATAGTTATAAAAAACCGGAACACATTTTGTCCCGGTTTGTGGTTTACATCCATTTAATTTTAGGCTCTTCACCTTTGAAGATTCTTATAATATTTGTACGGTGTCTGATAATCAATAAGACAGCAACGATGATGCTGACACCTAATAAGATATAATCTTGAATAATGAGTGATCCGATGACACAGCAAATAGCTGCGACGATACTTGATAAGGATACGTATTTAGTCAGTTTTAATGTAATAAAGAAGATAGCTGCTAAGATTAAGAGTAAAATCGGAGCAACACCTAATACGACACCCGCACTGGTTGCGACAGCTTTTCCGCCTTTGAATTTAAGAAAGACTGGGAAAACATGTCCGACTATCGCAAATACACCGACAATCATACCATGTGTAAAGAACTCACTGATAGGTCCTGTCGTATGGATTGGGAACCATAGTGGAAAGAAAACTACAATAAAACCTTTAAATATATCTAAGAAAGTTACAGCAAATCCGGCTGGTCGTCCTAACACACGAAAACTGTTAGTAGCACCGGTATTACCGCTTCCATACTGTCTTATATCTTTTTTGAAAAATAATTTTCCGATTATGATACCGCTTGGGAATGAACCTACTAAGTAGGCGAGCAGCAGCATGAGTACAATCATCATTGACCTTGACACTTCCTTTATTGACGATAACGTTATTTTACCACACTCCAAGACTTTGAAGTGGACTGTTCTGTTATTTTCACGACACATTCTCGTTATATATAGTTTAAGCGACAATGTTCGATTTTCATAGTAACAAAATCTTTTATCGAAAGAAATCTTTTTTCGTTAGGTTGTAAAATGTTATCACATGCAAATCAATTTCTGACTTGCATTTTGATTTGATTTAAGTAAGAATGTTTATTGTAATGTTTTATAAACGAACGTACGTTTGTAGGAGGCGAAGAATCGATTGGCAACAAATAAACGACAAAACTATTCGGACGATTCTATTCAAGTACTTGAAGGATTAGAAGCAGTCCGTAAAAGACCAGGAATGTATATTGGGTCAACCGATAAACGTGGTTTACACCACTTAGTATATGAAATCGTAGATAACTCAGTAGATGAGGTATTGAACGGTTATGGTAATGAAATCAAAGTGACTATCAATAAAGACGATAGTATCACAATAGAAGATAACGGACGCGGGATGCCGACGGGAATTCATAAATCTGGTAAACCGACAGTCGAAGTTATCTTCACAATCTTGCATGCCGGAGGTAAGTTCGGCCAAGGCGGCTACAAAACATCAGGCGGCTTACATGGGGTAGGGGCTTCTGTAGTTAACGCATTGAGTGAATGGTTAGTCGTTGAAATTTATAGAGACGGCTTTATTTATGAACAGCGTTTTAATAAAGGGGGATTACCTGCCACTGGTTTAGAGAAAAAAGGAAAAACACGTAAAAAAGGAACGAAAGTAACGTTCAAACCTGATCCAGAAATCTTTAAATCAGCCACATCATTCAATTTTGATACATTAAGCGAACGCCTACAAGAATCAGCCTTCCTTTTAAAAAATCTAAAAATCACTTTAACAGACTTACGTTCTGGTAAAGAAAGAGAAGAAATTTATCATTATGAAGACGGCATCAAAGAATTTGTGTCTTACGTCAACGAAGGCAAAGAAGTTTTACATGATGTTGCGACGTTTTCAGGAGAAGCCAATGGTATCGAAGTCGATATCGCTTTCCAATACAATGATCAATATTCTGAAAGTATCTTAAGCTTTGTCAATAACGTACGTACTAAAGACGGCGGTACACATGAAGTCGGATTTAAAACTGCGATGACACGTGTGTTTAATGATTATGCGCGTCGCATTGGTGAATTAAAAGCTAAAGATAAAAATTTAGATGGTAATGATATTCGTGAAGGCTTAACAGCGATTATTTCTGTCCGTATTCCTGAAGAGTTATTACAATTCGAAGGACAAACGAAGTCTAAACTAGGTACGGCGGAAGCAAGAAGTGCAGTAGATAGTGTAGTCGCAGAGAAACTACCTTTCTACTTAGAAGAAAAAGGACAATTATCTAAATCACTTGTCAAGAAAGCAGTGAAAGCACAACAAGCCAGAGAAGCTGCACGTAAAGCACGTGAAGATGCACGTTCTGGTAAAAAGAACAAACGCAAAGATACTTTATTGTCTGGTAAGTTAACACCAGCACAAAGTAAAAATACAGAGAAGAAAGAACTGTATCTTGTAGAGGGTGACTCTGCAGGTGGTTCTGCTAAACTCGGTCGTGACCGCAAATATCAAGCTATTTTACCATTACGTGGTAAGGTTATTAATACTGAGAAAGCACGTTTAGAAGATATCTTCAAAAACGAAGAAATCAACACTATCATTCATACGATCGGTGCAGGTGTAGGAACTGAATTCAAATTAGAAGACAGCAACTATAATCGTGTCATTATTATGACCGATGCCGATACAGATGGTGCACATATTCAAGTTTTATTATTAACGTTCTTCTTTAAATACATGAAGCCGCTTGTACAAGCAGGCCGTGTCTTTATTGCCTTGCCGCCACTTTACAAATTAGAAAAAGGCAAAGGTAAAGCGAAGAAAGTAGAATATGCCTGGACAGATGATGAACTAGAAAATCTTCAAAAACAATTAGGCAAAGGTTTCAGCTTACAACGTTATAAAGGTTTAGGTGAGATGAACCCTGACCAATTGTGGGAAACTACAATGAATCCAGAAACGCGTACGTTAATTCGCGTTAATGTTGAAGATGAAGTTCGTTCATCAAAACGTGTGACGACGTTGATGGGTGATAAAGTTGCACCACGTCGTGATTGGATTGAACGACATGTACAATTTGGTATGCAAGAAGATCAAAGTATTCTAGAAAACGAAGAAATCGAAATTCTAGATCAAGAAGCATACGATGAGGAGGAAGTAAATTGAGCGAAATCATCCAAGACCTTTCGTTAGAAGATGTCATTGGCGACCGCTTCGGCCGCTACAGTAAATACATCATCCAAGAACGTGCCCTCCCAGATGTCAGAGACGGTTTAAAGCCGGTACAACGTCGTATATTATATGCGATGTACTCAAGCGGCAATACATTTGATAAAAACTTCCGTAAGAGTGCCAAAACAGTCGGTGATGTTATCGGACAATTCCACCCTCATGGCGACTCTTCTGTTTATGATGCGATGGTGCGTTTAAGTCAAGACTGGAAATTGCGTCATGTGTTAATTGAAATGCATGGTAATAACGGGAGTATTGATAATGACCCGCCAGCTGCGATGCGTTATACCGAAGCGAAACTCAGTCAACTTTCTGAAGAATTATTACGCGACATCAATAAAGAAACAGTTTCGTTTGTGCCGAACTATGATGACACTACAACAGAACCGATGGTATTGCCTGCGCGTTTCCCTAACTTATTAGTGAACGGTTCCACAGGGATTTCTGCAGGTTATGCGACAGATATTCCGCCGCACAACTTAGGTGAAGTCATTAATGGAACTTTGAAGTTCATTGATAATCCAGATATTACAGTGAATCAGTTAATGAAACACATAAAAGGGCCGGATTTCCCGACTGGCGGCATTATTCAAGGTGTCGACGGTATTAAAAAAGCATATGAAACAGGTAAAGGACGTATTGTCGTTCGCTCTATGGTGGAAACTGAAACGTTACGTAACGGCAGACAAGAATTAGTAGTGTCTGAAATTCCATATGAAGTGAATAAAAGTGCGTTAGTCAAAAAGATTGATGAATTGCGTGCAGATAAAAAAGTGGATGGTATTGTCGAAGTACGTGATGAAACAGACCGTACGGGATTACGTATTGCGATTGAATTGAAAAAAGATGTTAATAGTGAAGCGATTTTAAACTTCTTATACAAAAATACAGATTTACAAATCTCTTATAACTTCAATATGGTCGCAATCAGTGAAGGACGCCCTAAACAAATGGGCATCCGCCAAATTATCGATAGTTACTTGAATCACCAAATTGAAGTTGTGACGAAACGTACACGCTATGACTTGTTCCACGCTGAAAAGCGTATGCATATTGTTGAAGGCTTAATGAAAGCTTTATCTGTGTTAGATGAAGTCATTGCGATTATCCGCGGATCTAAAAACAAACGTGATGCGAAAGATAATTTAGTCGCAGAGTTTGACTTCACTGAAGAACAAGCAGAAGCTATTGTGACATTGCAATTATATCGTTTAACAAACACTGATATTGTGGCGCTTGAAGCGGAACATAAAGAATTAGAAGAGCAAATCAAAGGCTTACGTCATATCTTAGATAACCACGATGCTTTATTAAACGTGATTAAAGATGAATTGAAAGAGATTCGTAAACGTTTTAAATCAGAACGTTTATCTCGTATTGAAGCAGAGATTTCTGAAATTAAAATCTCTAAAGAAGTGATTGTGCCGAGTGAGGAAACAATTTTAAGTTTATCTAAAGATGGTTACATCAAACGTACTTCAATCCGAAGCTTCAATGCGAATAAAGTAGAAGAAGTCGGATTAAAAGAGGGCGACAGCTTATTACGTTACGTAGAAACGAATACGCAACATATCGCTTTAGTCTTTACAGATAAAGGCCGTTATCTCTACTTACCGGTGCACAAACTATCTGATATCAAGTGGAAAGACCTTGGTCAGCATATTTCACAACTTGTGCCGATAGAAAATGATGAACGTGTCATTGATGTCTTTACTGAACCAGATTTCAAACAAGAAGCGGATTATTTAATGGCTACGAAAAACGGTATGATCAAGAAAAGTGAGTTAGGTCTGTTTAAGACAACACGTTTCAATAAACCGCTGATTGCGATGAAATTAAAAGATGATGATGTAGTGATTAATGTGATGCGTATTGAATCACCGCAATTACTCTCAGTCATTACACATACAGGTATGTCATTAACTTATAGTTCGGATGAATTATCAAGTACTGGTTTACGTGCTGCAGGGGTAAAATCGATTAACCTTAAAGATGATGACTACGTAGTGATGACACAAGTCGTACATCCTGATAATACGATTTTAATGGCAACACAAAGAGGTGCAGTTAAACGTATCGGCTATCAAGTGTTAACAGAAGCTAAACGTGCACAACGCGGTATTAAACTGTTGAAAGAACTAAAAAGCAAACCGCATCGTATCGTAGGTGCTGATGTGATTGAAAATCCAGCTGCGACGTATACATTGTATTCAAACAAGGATACTTTCACAGGTACTGTCGGAGATGTACATTTAACAGAACAATATACAAATGGCTCATTTGTGGTTGATGTAGATAGCTTCGGAGATGTTGAAGCATTATCTGTATCAGATATGAGTGAACCTGAAGCATAAATTTAATGAAGTAAAGCTGTTCAAAAAGGGACGTATATTCCTTTTAATTTGAACAGCTTTTCTTTGTGAAGGATAAGGTTTTTCAAAAAATTATAGTCAGATAATTGCTAAGATGATAAAATATAGAGTAAATCAAATGAAATAACAAGTGGTAGCACATTCTTTTAGAATCCTGCCTCTTGGTATTTTTTTATTTAAGTGGTGTATATTGAAGAAAGCAGTCGATATATTCCATTGTTATGTATCAGATATACATAAATATTTAACAGAATATGAGGTAATAAATGTGAAAGATTTTGATAGTTTAGTACCTGGTTGGTTTAAAGCATTTGTTGAAGTAGGGAATGACCTGATTTGGTCACAATACTTAATCGGTTTACTGCTGACTGCAGGACTTTTCTTTACAATCAGCTCCAGGTTTATACAGTTTACGTCATTTGGAGAAATGTTTAGAGCGTTAGTGGAAAAACCTGAAACATTAGATAGCGGTGAAAAAGGGATTTCACCTTTCCAAGCTTTCGCAATCAGTGCAGGGTCTCGTGTAGGTACGGGTAATATTGCCGGTGTTGCGACTGCAATTGTCTTAGGTGGTCCTGGTGCAGTCTTTTGGATGTGGGTCATCGCGTCTATCGGTGCTGCCAGTGCGTTTGTAGAATCCGTTTTAGCACAAGTTTATAAAGTACCTGATAAAGCAGGCGGTTTCCGTGGGGGACCAGCGTACTATATGACAAAAGGATTGAATCAAAAATGGTTAGGTGTCTTATTTGCGGTATTAATTACGATTACATTCGCTTTTGTGTTTAATACAGTACAAGCCAATACCATTGCAGAATCATTGAAAACACAATATCATATCAGCCCAGTCGTAACAGGTATTGTCCTTGCAGTATTAACAGGAATTATCATTTTCGGTGGTGTAAGAAGTATTGCAACATTGTCTTCATATATCGTTCCGATTATGGCAATTATTTATATTGGTGTGGTATTAGTCATCTTAATCATGAACTATGACCAAATCATTCCAATGATTTTAACAATTTTCAAGAGTGCATTTGGGATTGAACAAGCGACTGGCGGTGCAGTCGGTGCGGCAGTATTACAAGGGATTAAACGTGGTTTATTCTCAAACGAAGCCGGTATGGGTTCTGCGCCGAACGCGGCAGCAACAGCAGCTGTACCACACCCAGTAAAACAAGGTTTACTTCAGTCATTAGGTGTATTCTTCGATACAATCTTAGTATGTACTGCAACAGCAATCGTTATTTTATTATACGGCGGTTTACAATTTGGTGAAGGTGCACCACAAGGGGTTGCGGTAACACAATCAGCATTGAACGAACATTTAGGCAGTGCAGGCGGTATTTTCTTATCTGTCGCAATTACATTGTTCGCATTCTCATCTGTTATCGGTAACTACTATTATGGTCAATCTAACATTGAATTCTTATCTTACAATAAAACGGTGTTATTTATTTTCAGATGTTTAGTTGTATTATTAGTCTTCTTTGGTGCAGTTGTGAAAACAGAAACAGTATGGAGTACTGCGGATGTCTTCATGGGCTTAATGGCAATCGTCAATATTATTTCTATCATTGCCTTGTCTAACATTGCACTGGCTGTGATGAAAGATTACCATGACCAACGTAAAGCTGGTAAGAAACCGATCTTCAAGCCAGAGAACTTGGAAATCAATTTATTTGGTATTGAATGTTGGGGCGATCCAGCTAAACAATTATCACGTAAAAAATAATAAATAGAGTATGAGTTGAATAAGAGATTCAACCATTTGCTTCCCTTATCACACACATTATGTGTTGTTGATAAGGGATTTTATTTTTTTAGAAGTATAAAAAATGACAAATTATTGTATTTCTAGAGAAGAAAAACATGAAATAATAAAAAATAGTCCAAGTATGTACAAGGATATGGTAAAATAATTTCTAATTCAGCGCTATCAATAGTGAAATGGGCTATAATGAATAGGATAGAGTATTGAGGAGAAAAGGTGATCTTCATGAGCAGCTACGTGATAGAGAAAGCATTAAATAATAACGTCATCATCTGTAAAGATGAAACACAACAGCACGAAGTCGTTCTTATCGGAAAAGGTATCGGTTTTAATAAGAAAAAAGGGATGCGCTTATCTGACAAAGCAATGATTGATAAAGTTTATAAATTAGAACATAAATCTGAACAAGAACATTATAAAGCATTAGTAGAGATGGCTGATGATGATGTTTTACAATCAATTATTGAAGCGATTGATATCATCACGAAAGCGGATCGCTCAGTTGATGATAATGATTTAGTCGTCGCGTTAACGGATCATATCTTGTTTGCGTATAAACGTATCAAACAGCAGCAATTTATTAAAAATCCATTCTTAATTGAAACGAAACAGCTATACCCTGAATCATATCAAATTGCGGTTCAAGTGATAGAGCATTTAAACGGCTTGTTAGATATTGATTTTCCAGATGATGAAATCGGCTTTATCGCGTTACATATCGCAAGCAGTAAAGATGATTTAACTTTAAGCGAAGTAAGATTGACGAATGAGATTATCAATAAAAGTGTTCAAATTATGGAACATGATTTAGGTTATACAATTGATACAAGTTCGATTATCTATCAACGCTTTATCCGCCATATCCAATTCTTAATCAGACGCTTGCAAAAAGGTGAAACAATTCAAGTCAATGAAGATTTCGGAAACATGTTGAAAGCGCATTATCCCGTGTGCTATAATATAGCTGTTAAAATCATTAAAATGATGCAGCAGCATCTTGAAGTTCCTGTCTATGAAGCGGAACTCTCGTATCTGACGTTGCATATTTATCATTTTGCGAATAAAAATCAAAATCATAACGTGTAACTAATTCGATTAGGCATGAGTCATGAAAGTTGGTCGTACTTCCAGCTTTTATTACTCATGCCTTTTTTTCTTTGCTGCTATGTCGCTAGGTGATGTTTACAACTTTATAAATTTAGGAGGAAACTTTTATGTGGAAAAAGTTTTTCGGTCAATTGCAACGTATTGGTAAAGCGTTAATGCTTCCTGTTGCGATCTTACCGGCAGCGGGTTTACTTTTAGCATTAGGGAACGCCTTTCAAGGCGATGCGCTTCAAAGTTTACTGCCTTTTATTAAAGTAGAAGGTGTTCAAAACGTTGCGAAAATGATGGAAGGTGCCGGTGGGATTATCTTTGATAACTTGGCCATTATCTTCGCATTAGGTGTCGCAATCGGGTTGGCCGGCGGAGATGGTGTTGCAGCTATCGCAGCATTCGTCGGTTTTATTGTATTAAACAAAACAATGGGAATGTTCTTAAATGTAACACCTGAAAAAGCAGCAGATGCTGCAAAAGGTTTTGCGACAGTATTAGGAATTCCGACACTCCAAACGGGTGTGTTTGGCGGTATCATTATCGGGGCTTTAGCGGCCTGGTGTTATAACAAGTTCTATAACATCTCGCTGCCAAGTTATTTAGGATTCTTCGCAGGGAAACGTTTCGTACCAATTATGATGGCGACGTTATCATTTATTTTAGCGTTTCCAATGGCGATTGTTTGGCCATTTATCCAAGGCGGCTTAAACGCATTCAGTGAAGGTTTATTAGCATCAAATACAGGATTAGCTGTATTCTTATTCGGTTTCATTAAACGTTTATTGATTCCGTTTGGTTTACACCATATTTTCCATGCACCGTTCTGGTTTGAATTCGGTTCATATAAAAACTTGGCGGGTCAAATCATTCATGGTGACCAACGTATCTTTATCGAACAAATTCGTGATAACGTACCTTTAACTGCAGGTAAATTCATGCAAGGTGAATTCCCAGTTATGATGTTCGGTTTACCAGCAGCAGCACTTGCGATTTATCAAACAGCGAAAAAAGAAAATAAAAAAGTGGTTGCTGGTTTAATGTTATCTGGTGCTTTGACATCATTCTTAACAGGTATCACTGAACCTTTAGAATTCTCATTCTTATTCGTAGCACCATTATTATTCTTCATTCATGCAGTATTAGATGGTTTATCATTCTTAATTCTTTACTTATTAGATGTGCACTTAGGTTACACATTCTCTGGTGGATTTATTGACTTCTTCTTACTCGGTATCTTGCCGAATAAGACACAATGGTGGTTAGTTATTCCAGTTGGATTAATTTATGCGGTTATTTACTATGTTATCTTCCGCTTCGTCATCCAAAAAATGAACTACAAAACACCAGGTCGTGAAGACAAAGAGATGCAGACATCTACAGTTTCAACAAATGAATTACCATTCAAAGTGTTAGACGCGATGGGTGGCGAATCTAACATCAAACACTTAGATGCATGTATTACACGTTTACGTGTAGAAGTAAATGATAAAGCAAAAGTAGATGTACAAGGTTTGAAAGATTTAGGTGCTTCAGGTGTGCTTGAAGTCGGTAATAACATGCAAGCGATCTTTGGTCCGAAATCAGATCAAATCAAACATAATATGCAACAGATTATGGATGGTAAAATCACATCTCCTGAAGAAACTACAGTGATTGATGAAGGCGATGCAACAACGAAAGTAGCGCAAACAGGTGACGCAGTGATTTATGCACCGATTACAGGTGAATTAGTAGATATTACAGAAGTACCAGATAAAGTATTCTCTGAAAAAATGATGGGCGACGGTATCGCAATCAAACCAGATAATGGCGATGTTTATGCACCATTCGACGGTACTGTGAAAATGGTCTTCACAACAAAACATGCGATTGGTATTGAATCAGAAGATGGCGTGGAATTATTGATTCACTTCGGTTTAGAAACCGTTAAACTTGAAGGTCAAGGTTTCGACATCTTAGTTAAAGAAAACGATAACTTCGTTTTAGGCCAACCTTTAATGAAAGTCGACTTAGATTACATTAAAGAACATGCTGAAAGTACGATTACACCAATCGTCGTTACAAATTTAAATGATCGCACATTAGAAGTGTTACAACATGGCCATGTTAACCATGGTGATAAAGCAGTCTTAATTAAATAGAAACAGCTACACAGAAACAACACCTTAGACACTTTAATCGATGCGTCATGCACATTGAGCACGAGCTATGAAACTCTAGGAGGTTTCTAGCTCGTGCTTTTTTTATACAAGGAGGTTATCTATGAAACAGTTATTCAAATTCTTTTTTGGACAATTACAACGTATTGGTAAAGCCTTAATGCTGCCAGTGGCGATTTTACCTGCAGCTGGGATCTTACTGGCGTTCGGTAATGCGATGCACAACGAACAAATCTTACACTACGCACCTTGGATGGAAAATCATTATATTCAGATGGTCAGTCAGATTATGGAAGTATCTGGTCAGGTCATCTTTGATAACCTGCCATTACTCTTTGCGATGGGAACAGCACTTGGTTTAGCAGGTGGTGATGGTGTTGCTGGTATTGCGGCACTAGTCGGTTATTTAATTATGAATGCGACCATGGGTAAAGTCGTAGGTATTACAATTGATGATATTTATTCTTATGCTGAAGGGGCTAAAACGTTAGGACAATCAGCAAAAGACCCGGCACATGCTTTGATATTAGGCATACCGACCTTACAAACAGGTGTATTCGGCGGGATTATTATCGGGGCTTTAGCAGCGATATGTTACAACCGCTTCTACAACATTCAACTTCCTCAATTTTTAGGATTCTTTGCTGGGAAGCGATTTGTACCGATTATTACATCATTAGTCGCAATCGTGACAGGGATTGTTTTAAGTTTTGTATGGCCACCTGTTCAAGATGGCTTAAATAACTTATCTAATTTCTTATTAGGTAAAAACTTAGCTTTAACGACATTTATTTTCGGGATTATTGAACGTTCACTTATTCCATTTGGTTTACATCATATCTTCTATGCACCATTTTGGTTTGAGTTCGGACATTATACAAATGAAGCGGGTAACTTAATTCGTGGTGACCAACGTATTTGGATGGCACAATATCAAGATGGTGTGCCATTTACGGCAGGGGCTTTTACCACAGGTAAATATCCATTTATGATGTTCGGTTTGCCAGCAGCAGCGTTCGCGATTTATCGTCAAGCGAAACCAGAACGTAAAAAAGTAGTCGCAGGTTTAATGTTATCAGCAGGGCTTACAGCCTTTTTAACAGGGATTACAGAACCATTAGAATTCTCATTCTTATTTGTAGCGCCGATTCTTTATGTTGCACATGTCATTTTAGCAGGTTCTTCATTCTTAATTATGCATTTATTAGGCGTTAAAATCGGTATGACCTTCTCAGGCGGTTTTATTGATTATATTTTATATGGCTTATTATCATGGGATCGTTCCAATGCGTTATTAGTGATTCCAGTCGGTATTTGTTATGCAGTTGTGTACTACTTCTTATTCACATTCTTAATTAAGAAAATGAACTTGAAAACACCAGGTCGTGAAGATCAAGAAGTGACACAAACGAACGTGTCAGTGAGTGAATTACCATTTAAAGTATTAGATGCGATGGGTGGTAAAAACAACATTAAACATTTAGATGCATGTATTACACGCTTACGTGTAGAAGTGAATGATAAGTCTCAAGTGGATGTTCAAGAATTAAAAGATTTAGGAGCATCAGGTGTCCTTGAAGTCGGCAATAATATGCAGGCGATTTTCGGACCGAAGTCAGATCAAATCAAACATGATATGCAACAGATTATGGATGGCAAGATTACGTCTCCGTTAGAAACGACAGTAACAGAAGATGGAGATACAGAAACAGCAGAAGTTGTAGCTGAGGGCGGTGCAGTAATTTATGCGCCGATTACAGGTAAAGTCGTTTCACTTTCAGAGGTGCCTGACCAAGTCTTCTCTGGCAAAATGATGGGAGACGGTTTTGCGATTCAACCATCTAAAGGTGAAGTCTACGCACCATTTGATGGTACAGTGAAGATGATCTTCCCAACCAAACATGCACTGGGTTTAGAATCTAAAGACGGCGTAGAATTATTAATTCATTTCGGCTTAGAAACCGTTAAATTGGAAGGCCAAGGCTTTGATATTTTAGTTGAAGCAGGGGATAAAATTGTACTGGGCCAACCGTTGATGAAAGTAGATTTAGATTATATTGAGAAACATGCGGATAGTACTATCACACCGATTATCGTCACAAATCAAGAACAACCAGAAATAGAGTTGGTTCATGAAGGTGAAGTGACACATGGGGATAAAATCGCTATAGTCAAACCATAGTAAATCAAACACAAACTGGTGTCTAAATTCTTTTAGGCATCAGTTTTTATTTTTAGGGTTAGGGGTAAAGAGTAGCGTTGAAGGGAATGATAAATAAAAAGTTTCTTTTTTTACAAAATAGCGATAAAATATGATTAATCAATAGCAAGGAATGGTGAAGTACATGGAAAATAATGATAAACCGAAGCGTTTTTCGCTGAGTGAAACACGGTTTATGAGATTTATCGGAGGCAAGAACTTGATGTTCGGTCTTCTGATGTTGATTATGATTGGATTAACAATATTTATATTTGATAAAGTATCGTACATATTCCACCCGTTTGTGATTATATTCAATACGATTGCAGCGCCGGTTATTTTAGGTTTGATCTTATTCTACTTGTTAAATCCAGTTATTCAATTTATGGAACGTTATAATATCCCAAGACTATGGGGGATTATTATTCTGTTTTGTTTTGCTGCAGCGGTGATTGCGTTAGTAGTTAATTTACTAATTCCAGTCATTAGCGACCAAATCAAAACGTTCGCGCATAACTTCCCACGTTATGTAGATAAATTTAATGAAATGGTTGATCAAGTAACCAGCTGGTCGCATTTTGCGGGTATGTCTGATTTCTATACGCAAATTCAAGATCAGCTTGATAAAATAGCGAAGAAAGTACCGACAATGGTTTCAGATTTCTTTGATGGTTTCGGAACGAAGATTATGTCAATCGCTGAAGCGGTTGTGAATATTGGTGTGGTTATCGTCACAACACCATTCGTACTCTTCTTCTTCTTAAAAGATGGTCATCGCTTCAAAGCAGGTTTAACAAAAGTGATGCCACCGAAATATCGTCAAGATGTGCATGAAGTAATTGAAAGCATGAGCTTACAAGTAGGTTCATATATCCAAGGTCAAATCATTGTATCATTTTGTATCGGTATCTTACTCTTTATCGGTTATTCGATTATCGGTTTAGATTACAGCTTAGTTTTAGCGAGTATTGCGGCAGTCACTAGTGTGGTTCCTTATTTAGGACCAACCATCGCAATTTCTCCAGCTATTATTATGGCGTTGATTACATCACCGATTATGTTAGTAAAATTAATTGTTGTGTGGACAGCAGTTCAATTTATTGAAGGTCACTTTATTTCACCTAACGTTATGGGTAAAACATTAAAGATTCATCCTTTGACAATTATCTTTGTATTATTATGTGCAGGTAATTTACTTGGTATTGTGGGTGTCATTCTCGCAATTCCTGGTTATGCGGTCATTAAAGTGTTAGTCACACACTTATTCGGTATGTATAAACGTCGTTATAACCGTTATTATGGTCAAGATTCAGGACCTTATGAAGTTGCTGATGATGAGTGGGCAGATAATCCGAATAATCAATTGAAGTAAAGTAACGTATAAGGCATGACACTTTTGTTAGGTGTCATGTCTTATTTTTTTGGTGCTTTGACATATAGTTATGTGGTAACATTTTGGTATATTATAAATCATTTCATGAATTGCTTGAAATGGTGTGAGGAATTGAGGGAAACAATGTCAAAACAATTAAAAGGTCGATTAATCACCGGTGCGAAAATTGTGTTTGCGACTGTTCTTTTTATCTTAGTTGTGACGACTTTATACAAAGAACTCTCAACCATGAACTTTAAAAAATTATTTGTACTGTTTGAAAAATTGAATCGTGTTGAATTAACGAGTCTGTTAGTTGCTGGTGGCTTATCTATATTATTATTAAGCCTGTATGATGTGACGATGGTACGGACTTTAAAATTGAAAATGTCTTTATTTAAAGTATTACGTGTCAGCTATATTATCAATGCGTTGAATTCTATTATCGGATTTGGAGGCTTTATAGGTGCGGGTGCACGTCTATCAGTCTATAAACCTTACGTGAAAGATACGAAAACGTTATTGCATTATATTTCATTGGTTTTATTATCGATGTTGACTGGTTTAAGCATGCTGTCGATTCTAGTCGTGACCCATGTCTTTAATGCGAAACATTTACTGAATGATTATCCAGTAGTACATGTTTTACTCTATGTGGTCGCATGTTTCTTGCCTGTATTTATCTTTATCACAATTAAAAAACCAGTAGAACTGTCTCGCCGTTTTACAGGTGTCTATTTAACACTAGTGTCAGGTGTGGAATGGTTAGCCGCAAGTTTTGTACTCTATTTTGCATTACGAATTGTCAACTTAGATGTGTCATTCACATCATTTGTCGGTATCTTTATTATTGCGGCGATTGCCGGGTTAATCAGTTTTATTCCTGGTGGTTTCGGGGCATTTGATGTCGTGATTTTAGTCGGCTTGAAGCACTTGAATTTACCAGAAGAAAAAATTGTCTTAGCGTTGATGTTATATCGTTTTGCGTATTATATCATTCCAATGATTATTGCGTTAATCTTATCAATGTTTGAGTTCGGTACTTCAGCTAAACGTTATATTGAACAATCGAAGTACTATACACCAGCAAAAGAAGTGACTTCATTTTTATTTTCATATCAAAAATCTATCACTTCTAAAATTCCATCGCTTTCTTTAGCGGTACTGGTCATGTTTACGAGTTTAGTCTTTATCTTAAATAACGTCAGTATTATTTATGAAGGCTTATATGATCCGAACCATATGTTTTATTATATTGTGGTGACGATTCATACGAGTGCTTGTTTAATTCTGATGTTGAACGTTCGCGGTATCTTTAAACAAAGCCGCAGAGCCATATTATTTGCGATGGTTTCTATCGTGTTGATCTTTGTGATTACAGTGTATACGAATACCTCATTTTTATTAATTACGTGGTTGCTTGTGGTATTTGGTTTATTGATTTATGCCTTTATGAAAGCACAAGTCTTAAAACGTCCGATTCGTTTACGCCATATAGTTTCAATGCTGATTATTAGTATTGTTATGTTGACACTGAATCACTATATGATTGTCTTTGTATTAGATGCGGTAGATGCTTATCGTATTGAAGTAGATAACTCAATGTTACGTTATTACTTATGGTTGACCATTCTGGTGGTTATTATTATCGTGACGTTTATTGTCTGGTTATTTGAAAATGCGTATCGTAAAGATTATCCAGCCAATGATATCGAACAGTGTGAAGCGATTATCGAAAAATTCGGCGGCAACTATTTAAGCCATTTGCTTCATAGTGGAGATAAAACTGTGTATATGGATGAATCGAAAGAAGCGTTTGTGATGTATCGCTTTAAACTTAACTGTATTGTGGTATTAGGTGATCCGATTGGTAATCCTAAACGATTTAATGATTTGTTTGAATCGTTGTACCATTATGCTAGAGATTTGGGTTATGAAGTGATTTTCTATCAAGCGACAAATCGTCATATGCCGCTATATCATGATTTTGGTAACCAGTTCTTTAAATTGGGTGAAGAAGCGGTCATTGATTTAACAACATTTACAACTTCTGGTAAAAAACGCAGAGGATTCAGAGCAACGTTAAATAAACTAGAAGATCAAAATGTCCATTTTGAGATTATAGAACCGCCATATACAGATGAATTCCTTAAAGAGTTAGAAGATATTAGTGATCAATGGTTAGACGGTAAAAATGAAATGCATTTCTCAGTCGGCCGTTTCACACATGATTATTTATCTAAAGCACCGATTGGAATTCTAAAAGAAGAAAATGGCCGTGTCATCGCATTCTGCAGTTTAATGCCGACGTATTACAATGATTCCATTTCAGTAGATTTAATTCGTTGGTTGCCAGATGTAGATTTACCGTTGATGGATGCGCTCTATCTGCATATGTTGTTATGGAGCCAAGAAAAAGGCTACAAAGCATTTAACATGGGTATGGCGACCTTATCTAATGTCGGTCAAAATGAATACTCATATTGGAATGAACGTGTCGCAGGTAAAATCTTTGATAACTTTAATACGTTATATCGCTTCAGCGGTTTAAGACGTTATAAAGATAAATTCAAACCAGAGTGGGAACCACGATATTTAGTTTACTCAAGACATAGTTCTTTATGGCAAAGTATGATTAAAGTATTGTTAGTGATTCGCTCTAAACACTAGTTGAACCGTTTCATACTGCAAGGTGCATATAAAGATCGAGGCCAAAAAAGTCTCGGTCTTTTTTTAATGGTTTACGATTAAACGTATGTAAACTTTGTTATCCAAATATTTTATTTTAATCCAAAATTCAGAAAACTAAGAAAAGTCTATTGACATTGTCTGAATTTCAGTCTATACTCTGAATAAATTAATAAAAAAACTTATCAAGAATGGTGGAGGGACTGGCCCTACGATACCAGGCAACCTATTTAAGTTAGGTGCTAATTCCAGCAGGTGAAGACCTGAAAGATAAGCCCGTAGCGAGTCTATCTTTTTCAGGTAGGCTCGTTTTTTACATTTAAGGAGGAAATGAACATGACAAATGATTTTAAATTCGAAACGTTACAATTACACGCAGGACAAGAGGTAGATGAAGCATCGCATTCGAGAGCAGTACCGATTTATCAAACAACATCTTTCACATTTGATGATACACAACATGCGGCGAACTTATTCGGCTTAAAAGAATTAGGTAATATTTACTCACGTTTAACAAACCCGACAGTAGCAGTGTTTGAAACACGTGTAGCAGAACTTGAAGGCGGTGTCGCTGGGGTTGCGGTAGCTTCAGGTATGGCTGCAATCACATATGCGATTCAAACTGTTGCAGATGCAGGTGATCACATTGTCGCAAGCTCTACGTTATACGGTGGTACACATACATTATTTGCACATACGTTACCTAAATTCGGTATTGATGTTTCAATCGTAGACAGCAAAAACTTTGATGAAGTTAAAAATGCGATTAAAGAGAATACAAAAGCACTTTATATCGAAACAATCGGTAACCCTGAAGGTAATGTTGAAGATATCGAAAAGTTAGCAGAAATTGCACATGAAGCGGGTATTCCGTTAATTGTTGATAATACATTTGCTTCTCCATACTTAATCCAACCAATCAAATACGGTGCGAACATTGTGGTACATTCAGCGACTAAATTTATTGGTGGTCATGGTATTTCAATGGGTGGTGTTGTCGTTGATGGCGGTAACTTCGATTGGACACAAAACGATAAATTCCCAAGCTTAACAGAACCTGATCCATCTTATCACAATTTAGTGTTCACTGAAGCGTTCGGACCAGCTGCTTTAGCATTCAAAGTCAGAACAACATTATTACGTGATACAGGTGCAGCACTTTCTCCATTTAATGCTTTCTTATTACTACAAGGTTTAGAAACATTATCATTACGTGTTGAACGTCATGTTGAAAACGCAGAAAAAGTTGCGAAATTCTTAGAAAACCATGACAAAGTTGAATGGGTTAAATATGCAGGCTTACCATCAAGCGAATACTATGATTTAAAAGAAAAATATTTACCTAAAGGTGCAAGCTCTATTTTCACTTTCGGTGTCAAAGGCGGTTATGACGCAGGCATTAAATTTATCGAATCTTTAGAACTCTTCTCTTTACTTGCGAACGTCGGCGATGCGAAATCATTAGTGATTCATCCGGCTTCTACAACACACGCACAATTAAATGAAGAAGATCAATTGAAAGCAGGTATTACACCTGAAACAATCCGTGTGTCTATCGGTCTTGAACATATTGATGATATTATCGCTGACTTAGAAAAAGGATTAGACGCGATTTAAGATGTTGTTTATTGATAGCGTTCCGATTCTGCCTGTACTAAAAACAGAGCAAATCGAATTTAAAGAGAAGCGTATACCTGAAGGTTTGAATTTATTGATTGTTAATTTGATGCCGGTGAAACAAGATGCTGAAAGACAGTTGCTGAGACTGCTTGGTTTGACGAGCCACGCAATTAATGTTGACTTCATCTATCCGGTTACTCACAAATCGCAGTCTGCTTCTTATAATCATGCAGAACAGTATTATAAAACGTTTGAAGCTGTCAAACATCGCCATTACGATGGCATGATTATGACAGGGGCTCCTGTAGAACATCTTGATTTCTCTGAAGTCTATTACATCGAGGAATTAAGAAAGATTTTTGATTGGTCGAATACACATGTGAAACAACGTTTGTTTATTTGCTGGGGTGCGCAATTTGCTTTGAATTATCGCTACGGTATTCATAAGCGAATGTTTAAAAAGAAACTCACTGGAATTTATCGCTATCATATTTTACAAGCACATCCTGCGTTATCTGAAATACCAGAATACATTATTCCGCAATCTAGAGGTTCTTATATGGATCCAGGAGAAGTCATGGAAGAAGAAGACTTAAATGTGATTACGTATAGTCCGTATACGGGTATAGACTTTATCTCTAATCGCAATCAAACAGATTTATTTATCGGCGGTCATTTTGAATATGAGAATGATACGTTGTTAAATGAATTTAAACGTGATAGTGATAAGTCAAAAGAAACCGCAGTTAAACCTAAAAACTACTTCAGAGGAGATTCTCTAGACTTGTTGCCAGCCCATTGGATTTCTTATGCGCAACAATTATTCCAAAACTGGACGGATATGATGTATGCATCGCGTTGGTCAAATGCAGACCAAACAGCAGAATCAATTCTAAAACAAAATAAAGCATAGAAAAAATGCGCAAGTCTGTCATCAGTCATTATGATGAGCTTGCGCATTTTTATATGATAATCAGCTTATGAGTCTTTACGTTGTTGTTTGATGGCTTCACGTTGTGCTTGTTCTTCTTGATAACGTTCTGGATTCTTTTTATAGAAGTCTTGATGATATGTTTCTGCTTCATAGAATGTCGCAACAGGTAAAACCTTCGTCGCAACAGCTTTATCTTTGTTGATAGTTGATTTTAATGACTCGATATATTGTTCAGCGGTTTCTTGTTGGTCTTCATTAGTATAGAATATAGCTGTACGGTACTGTGAGCCTCGATCTTGATATTGACCTTCAGCGTCGGTAGGATCGATGACTGAAAAGAAAATCTCAAGTAATTTATTGTATGAAATTAAGGCAACGTCGTACTCTATTTTAACGGTTTCTAAATGACCGGTTTGACCTGTTTTAACTTGTTCATACGTGGGATGATCAACAGTGCCTCCCATGTAGCCGGATGTAACTTTTTCAACACCATCAAAGGTATCGAAAGGTTTAGTCATGCACCAAAAGCATCCCCCGGCAAAATAAGCTGTATTGATATTCATTCAATCTATCCTTTCTTTTTATGGGACCTTAGTACCATTTGCTTAGAAAATACTTGATTTTTAAAAGAAAATTATATAACTTTAGTATGTATTAATTATATTACATAGGCTGTTAATTTTGAAGTATAAGGTTGGTTAAAATGACAAATGAAACGAATAATGACAATTATAAACGAAGCAGTGGCGAACAATCGCTTCCGAAACGCACCAAGAAACGCATGCGCAAACTTCCGTTTGTGATTTTAGGTATCTTAATTGTATTTATTATTATGGTTGTATATGCGGTGTCTGGGTATAGAAGCGGTATTAATTATGCGAAAAAACATAATTCAAATATGAAAGTAGAGAAGTTTAACGGTCCTGTTAAAAACGACGGTAAGATTTCTATTTTACTCTTAGGGGCAGACAAATCAGATGGCGGTAAATCTAGAACAGACTCTATCATGGTAGCACAATATGACTATATTCATAAAAAAATGAAAGTGGTCTCTGTGATGCGTGATACATACGCAAAAATTCCAGGATATAGAGACTATAAAATTAATGCAGCCTATTCATTAGGCGGTGCTGAGCTTTTAAGAAAAGCTTTGGTTGAAAACTATGGTATTAACCCTGAATACTATGCGGTCGTGGATTTCGAAGGTTTCGAGAAAATGGTCGATGAGTTAGCGCCTGATGGTGTTCCGATTGATGTAGAGAAAGATATGTCAGAATTAATTGGTGTCTCACTGAAAAAAGGGCATCATAATTTAAATGGTAAAGAGTTATTAGGTTATGCACGTTTTCGTCATGACCCTGAAGGTGACTTTGGTCGTGTCAGACGACAACAACAAGTGATTCAAGCGTTAAAACAAGAAATGACAAAACCAGGTGCGATTTTCAAATTACCTAAAGTCGCAGGTATTTTACGTGGTTATCTGAATACAGATATTCCAGACTCTGCGTTAATTCAAACGGGTATGAACTTCGGTATCCGCGGTGATAAAGACGTGAAGACATTAACGGTTCCGATGAAAGGGACTTATCAAGATATTCAAACACCTGAAAGCGGCAGTGCGTTAGAAGTAGATAAGCCTGCGAATAAAAAGGCAATTGAAGAATTTTTAAATGACAACAGCAATGATAACAGCAACAAGAAAAAAGAAGGACAAAATTAACAGTGCAGTACTTTGGTTCATATTGATGGAATATATGGATTGAGTAGAAAGCAGTCGGCATATAGGTGTCGGCTGTTTTTTTACGTTTAAAGCGGTGTGGGTGGTCTGTATGTGTGTGTAGAGTGGATAGAGATGTGAAACGAAGGAAGTTAAGGTGAAGGAGAGGTAAGTAGTAAAGAGGATAGAAATAGATGAGAGGTAAAGGTGAAAGAGGAGATAGAGAGGTAAAATAAGAAAGGTGAGAAGCGGTTAGTGTTAATGATTAACTGCTGCTCACCTTTTTTATTATTGGTCTGATTTTCTAACGCCGCCGACACCGTAATGTGTTGGTTTCATTTCTTCTAATACTACACTGATAGCGTTGCGATCAGCATTTGTAGTTTTTTCTACAGCATCTGTTACTTCTTTCACTAATGCTTTTAATTGTTCGTCTGTACGACCTTCGATTAATTTAATGTTTACTAATGGCATGAGAACGCCTCCCTTGTTTGATGTAAGTTTATTATACCACTAATGTATCGAAGAGATTAGGAATATAATAATTTTTAAAACAGAACATTTGTTCTCTTTAGTATTGAATAAGAACAAATGTTCGTATATACTAAAAGTATCAGAAGCGGGGGTGTTACAATGTATGATTACCATTTATTAGAGGATAGAGATATTTTATGTATTGACCAAAAAAGCTTCTTTGCGAGTGTATCGTGTATCTCAAAAGGTTTAGATCCTTTAAAGACAAAGCTTGCGGTGGTCGCTGATACAAAACGACAAGGTTCTGTTGTATTAGCAGCAACACCGCCATTAAAAGCCATCGGTATAACCACAGGTTCAAGATTGTTTGAAATTCCGCACCGCAATGATATTTATATTATTAATCCCAGTATGCGTAAATATCTGGACGTTTCGATTATGATTTCTAAAATTGCTTTGCAGTATGTACCACCTGAAGATTTGCATCAGTATAGTATTGATGAATTTTTTATGGATGTGACAGACAGTTATCATCGCTTCAGTAGTACCGTCCATTCATTTTGTATCAAATTGATGAAAGAAATTTATGAACAGACACAGATATACTGTACAATCGGTATCGGTTCAAATATGTTGCTGAGTAAACTTGCGATGGATATTGAAGCAAAACATAATGATAATCGCATTGCGGAATGGCGCTATCAAAATGTGCCAGAGAAGTTATGGAATATCCAACCGTTGCATAAGTTTTGGGGAATCAATACACGTACCGAAAAGAAATTGAATAAGCGTGGGATATTTACGATTGGTGATTTAGCACATTATCCTTATCAATACTTAAAACGAGATTTCGGAATTAAAGGGATTGATTTACATCTGCATGCACATGGGATTGATCAAAGTAAAATACGGGAGAAACATAAAATTACCAATCCATCGATTTGTAAGAGTCAGATATTAATGCACGACTATACGTATGAAGATGCGAAAGTCGTCATGCAAGAGTTAATTGAAGATGTAGCAATGCGCGTTAGATTACGTAAAATGCGTGCACGTACTATTCATTTTTCTTTTGGTTATAAAGATGGTGGAGGCGTGCATAAACAGTTCACATTAGACGAACCGACAAATTTGGAAAAAGAGATTTGGAAAGGCGTAGAAAAGTGGGCAAATCAATTATGCGAAAAAGAGCTGCTTTATCGCACGCTCAGTGTTTCATTAACACAATTTGTGCCTGAAGGTATTCAACAATTAAATCTATTTGTAGATGAGTATGAAAGAAAACGAAGTGAAGCTTTAGCGAAAGCAATTGATCAACTACAAGAAAAATATGGTAAAGGTATTGTTTCAAAAGCCATATCTTATACAGATGCTGGTACGAAATACGGACGCTTAGGTCTTATGGCAGGCCATAAAATGTAAAGAAAGCTCCCTATAAAGCTTGATGTATGCTTTGAAGGGAGCTTTTAATGATTTATAGACTGTAAGTATCGAATTCATTTAAGGCTTTAATGCCAAGTTCACGATCTTCAGGTGTTTTGAAACTGATGCGTAATGCACCATAGATATCTTCTCTGACTTCCACAATATTAATGTTACTTATAGAAATATTATGTAAACTTAGTATAGATGTTACTTTGCTGATCATACCAGGTTCGTCAGGGATGTCGACGTATAATTCGTAAGAACTAGACACAGCACCTGGTTTTTTCGCTGGTAACTGATTACGGTACTCACGTGCTTGCTCGAAAAATTGATAAATACCTTCGTTATCGTCATTTTTGATTTGTGAAGCGAGTAGGGCGAGTTGTGTTTGCCATTCTTCGATACCAGATAAGATATATGCTTTATTCTCATGCATAATATCGCTCCACATTTCAGGACTGCTGCTGGCAATACGTGTGATATCTCGGAAACCACCAGCTGCTAACTGTTTAATTAACGGGGAATCTTGATCATGATTTAAACTTAAATTGACTAAAGATGCTGCAGCGATATGAGGAATATGACTGACAATACTCGTCACAAAATCATGTTCTTCAGGTGATGTAGCAATGACTTTTGCGCGTGTGGCTTGGAGTAACTGTTTAATTTCTTCTGAAGCTGCATCGTTGTCTTTTTCTGAATGCACCAGCATGTAGTAAGCATTTTCGAATAAATTCTTTTTAGCGTTTAAGATGCCTGATTTGTGGCTGCCGGCCATTGGATGTCCTCCGATCAAGTGAATGTTCTCTGCTAGTAATTGTTTTTCAAAGGCTTGAATTGTCCCTTTAGTGCTTCCAGTATCTGTAATGATCAACCCAGGTTTTGTAGACAAATTTGTAAGAGTCTTTAGATATTGAACGGTTTGTTGGACAGGTGTTGCATAAATGATAATGTCTGCTTTTGCTACTGCTGCTTCATAATCTAATACTTTTTCATCAATAATCCCAATAGATAGGGCTTTATCAAGTTGACTTGGATTAGAATCATAGGCGATGATATTGACATCATCATGAAAGTACTTGAAATTGGTAGCTAAACTGCCTCCGATTAAACCTAAACCAACAAATAAAATATTTTTAGTCAAAAGACTCACCTCTGTCTAAATTTTCAGAATAGCGATATTATAGTGTATATTTTCAAATGGTGCAAGGTCTTTCACTTATCTATTTTAATTTCTATTTGGAAAATTAATCGGTACAATAAGAGTAAGGAGGGGTCTTTTATGTCAAAAAATATTTTTGAAACTATTAAAACATTAACCGAAATTCCAAGCCCATCAGGTGATGCTTATCAAGCTATAGAGTATGTGCAATCTTTTGCGGAGGATTTAGGGTATCCGACTTATGTGACAAATAAAGGTGCATTGATGATTACAGTTAAAGGTGAAAATGATGTAGATCATCGTTGTATTACTGCACATGTAGATACTTTAGGCGCAATGGTCAAAGAAATTAAAGAAGATGGTCGCTTAGGTATTGAGTTGATTGGCGGTTATGCGTTCAACGCAATTGAAGGTGAATACTGTACGATTCATACAGATTCAGGTAAAAACTATACAGGCACTATTTGTTTACATGAAACTTCAGTTCATGTTTATAAAGACAACCATAATATTCCACGAGATAAAGAACATATGGAAATCAGAATTGATGCGGTAACACATAATGAAGAAGATACACGCCAATTAGGTATTGAAGTAGGGGACTTTGTAAGTTTAGATACTAGAACAATCATTACAGAGAATGACTTTATTAAATCTCGTCATTTAGATGACAAGGCAAGTGTTGCGATGATTATGGATTTCTTAGAAGACTATAGCAACAATGATAAAACATTGCCTTATACGACACACTTCTTTATTTCAAATAATGAAGAAATCGGTTATGGTGCGAATGCGTCAATTCCAGGTAAAGTGAATGAATACATTGCATTTGATATGGGTGCGTTAGGTGATGGTCAAATGTCAGACGAATATACAGTGTCGATTTGTGCTAAAGATGCATCAGGACCATATCATAAAAAATTACGCCAACATCTTACACAATTGGCGAAAGAAAATAATATTCCATACAAAGTTGATATTTATCCTTACTATGGCTCAGACGCTTCAGCTGCGTTACGCGCAGGAGCAGATATAAAACACGGTTTATTTGGTGCGGGTATCGAATCTTCACATGCGTTAGAGCGTACGCATCTTGATTCAATCAAAGCGACACAGCGTTTACTTGAAGTCTATCTTTATTCAGAAATGGTTGAAGATTAATTCGAAATAGTTAGAATTTTTGAATTTATGTGTTGACAACCCAAAAAAGAGCGTGTATTATTCAAAGTACATTGCAAACGACGTTAGAAGTAAACGTAGCTTATATGATTTGTAGCACACAGAAAACTGATGGTTGATGTAAATCAGTACGACATATAATGTGAATTGGGCTTTTAATGTGCAAGATCAACAATTTAAATAATGAATAAGAACATGAAAATGTTGAACTAAGGTGGCACCACGGTAACGCGTCCTTATCGGAAGAGCGTTATTGTGGTGTTTTTATATTGAGTTAAAAAGAAAAAGAGAAATACAGTGAAGAGATAAAATGAAGTAGTTAAGCAGTTAGAGTAAATTCAGAAAGTTAGTGGTTGATGCAAACTAACCTCGCTGCCTAATGAATTGGGTTTTGTTGGAAGCTGACAATTCAATCAAGTATGAGTGGGTCATCAAACTGATGGCTAATAAAGGTGGTACCGCGCCAAAAGCGTCCTTGTTACAACAAACAAGGACGCTTTTTATTATGGGAGGAGAATTAACATAATGGATGTAGTATACAAGAGATTAAATGCTGATATTACCCCTGAAGCATTAGCACAATTAGCAGAGCGAAAAATTATTTTAGAAAGTGCAAGTCAAAATAAAACTAAAGGTCGTTATTCAGTCGTTGCCTTTGATATATACGGTGAGGTGATATTGACTGAAGATGAACTTACAATAAAAACACCAGAACAAACAATCTCAGAAACGAAACAACCTTATCAAAGACTTAAAGATTATGTTCAAAGCTATTACGCAGAGATTGAAGAGGACTTATTAAAAGATCTACCATTTATTTCAGGATTTATCGGCTCATGTAGTTTTGATTTAGTCAGACATGAATTTCCAGTACTAAAGAAAAGACAAGTAGCTGACAAACCAAATCAAACTGATGTTCATTTATACATGATTGAAAATGTATATGTATTTGATCATTATAAAGAATACTTGTATGTGATATCTACAAACTTATTCTCGAATGAGCCACCTGAAGCGATTGAAAAAAGAGTAAGCCAACAAATAGATGCTTTACAAAATGTTAAATTGTATCAGCCGGATACTTCTTTTGTGCCAAGTCAAAAAGATATTATTCCGAATATTCAGGATAATCAATTTATTCAAAATATTTCGAAATTTAAACAGTTAATTACTGAGGGAGATATGTTCCAAGTTGTCCCTTCAAGAATTTATCGTTATAAACATGAGTTCGGCGATAAATTACATGACTTATCTTATCAACTGTATCGTAAGTTGAAACGTCAAAATCCAAGTCCATATATGTATTACTTAAATATCGATGAACCGATTATCGTCGGAAGTTCACCTGAAAGTTTCGTCAAAGTTAAAGGTAATGAAGTTGTTACTAATCCAATTGCCGGAACAATCAAAAGAGGACAAACACCTGAAGAAGACGAAGCTAATGCACAGCAATTGTTAAGTGATGAAAAAGAGTTAAGTGAACATCGTATGTTAGTAGATTTAGGAAGAAATGATATTCATCGTGTCAGTAAGACAGGAACATCTAAAATTGAACGTTTAATGGAAATTGAAAAATATGAACACGTGATGCATATCGTCAGTGTCGTAACTGGGCAGCTAAATGAAAAAATGTCACCTATGGACATTATCGCAAGCTTATTACCAACAGGCACGGTATCGGGTGCACCAAAACTCAGAGCAATTGAACGTATCTATGAAGCACATCCGTATAAACGTGGCGTTTACAGCGGTGGTGTCGGTTATATCAACTGCAATCACGATTTAGATTTCGCTTTAGCGATTCGTACGATGTTAATTGATGAGACGTATGTAGATGTAGAGGCAGGATGTGGTGTTGTATATGATTCAATACCTGAAAAAGAATTAGAAGAAACGAAACTTAAAGCGAAAAGCTTATTGGAGGTTACACCATGATATTAATCGTAGATAATTATGACTCATTTACTTATAACTTAGTGAATATCGTAGCAGGTTACACAGATGTCGTGGTGAAATACCCTGATGATCCGACAGTCTTTGATTTAAAGCCAGATGCGGTGATTATTTCACCGGGACCTGGTCATCCTGAAGATACAGACGACTTAAATCGTATTATTAAACATTTTGAAGACTTGCCGATTTTAGGTATCTGCTTAGGTGCACAGGCCTTGACATGTTACTACAAAGGACATGTTATCCAAGGTGCCAGTGTCTTACATGGCAAGATTGATACGATGCACCAATTAAAACCGACAGTCTTATACGAAGGGTTGCCTGAAGCATTTAAAATCATGCGTTACCATTCGCTCATCAGCGATCCAGAAACATTCCCAGAATCATTAGTTATTACAGGAGAAACAACGGATTGTATTCAATCTTTCGAACATCAAGATAAACCACATTATGGTATCCAGTATCATCCAGAATCTTTTGCGACTGAACATGGAACTGAGATTATTCATAACTTTATTAAACTCGTTGAGAAAGGGGCTAGCAGCCATGACACTTATTCAAAAAATCCAAACACAACCGAACTTAACGCAACAAGACATTAATACATTTATCCAAACGTTAATAAACCCGGATATTGATAATGAAACAAAAGCAGAATTGTTACGTGATTATACTGCTCGCCCATTAAATCAAACAGAAGTCACTTATTTAGTAGCAGCAATGATTCAAACGATGTATCCTGTACAACCGGTTTACCCTGGTGCTATGTGTGTATGTGGTACAGGTGGCGATAAATCAAATAGCTTCAATATTTCAACAACCGCTTCTTTCATCGTCGCTGCAGCAGGTGTCAACGTACTAAAACACGGCAATCGCAGTATCACATCCGCTTCAGGCAGCAGTGACTTACTCAATAAAATGGGAATCGCTAGTTCGCAAGTCGCTGATGTTGAAACAAGAATGCAAGAAACAGGTTTAGCCTTTTTAAATGCGACAGACACGTATCCGGTCATGAAATATATCCAACCGATTCGCAAAATGTTAGAAGGTCCAACCATCTTTAACATCTTAGGACCTATGATTCATCCATTCAAATTAGAGTATCAAGTCGTAGGGGTTTACAATCCAGAGTTTGTGAAACCAATGGCTGAAACACTCTATGATTTAGGTCGAAAACGTGCCATCGTGTTACACGGCGCAAACGGAATGGACGAAGCGACATTGTCTGGAGAAAACATTATTTATGAAGTGAACCAAGAAACAGGTATTACGTCTTATCATTTAAATGCTGAAGATGTGGGCTTAACACCAGCAAGTAATGAAACATTAAAAGGCGGCACACCTGCAGAAAACTTAGAAATTGCCTTAAATATTTTAACTGGCAAAGATCATTCAAGTAAACGTGATGTCGTGGTATTAAATGCTGGTATCGCATTATATGTCGCGGAAAAAGCAGATTCGATTCAAGAAGGTGTGACATTAGCACAACAATTAATCGATGAAGGTAAAGCTTTTGCTCAATATAAAAAAACAGGAGGGCAAGTGTATGACTATATTGGATGACATTGTTGAATATAAGAAATCGTTATTAGAAGAAGGGTACTATGATCGTTTACTACGTACACTTCCAGTAACCAATGTTAAATATAAAAAGAAATTAAGTGAACGTTTAAAAGAACGCAGTCATTTATCAGTCATCGCAGAAATTAAATCTAAAAGTCCTTCAGTTAAGAAATTACCTGATCGAGATTTGACACAACAAGTTAAAGATTATGAAGCCTACGGTGCACAAGCAATTTCTATCCTGACTGATGAATATTATTTCGGCGGCAGTTATGAACGCTTAAATAAACTTACAAAAGAAACGACATTACCTGTATTATGTAAAGACTTTATGATAGAACCGATTCAAATTGATGTGGCATATCGTGCAGGTGCATCCATCATTTTACTCATCGTCAATATTTTAGATGATCAACAAATGCATGAACTTTATCAATATGCGAAGTCTTTAGATTTAGATGTGTTAGTAGAAGTACACAGTAAGCAAGAATTAGCGAGAGCTTATCAACTTGCGCCAGATATTATTGGTGTAAACAACCGTGATTTAACACGTTTTGTGACGAATGTCGAACACACTAATGAAATACTAGAGAATAAAAAAGATGGTTATTACTATATTTCAGAAAGCGGCATTCATACACAAGAAGACGTCGAAAAAATTGTAGGGTCAGGTATAGATGGCATCTTAGTTGGTGAATCACTTATGAAGTGTGATGATTTATCTCAATTCTTACCAAGCTTACAGTTAAAAAAGGAGCAGTAAGATGTTCTTAAAATATTGCGGGTTTCAATCAGAAGACGATGTTACACGAGCCATAGAGAATGATATAGATGCGATAGGCTTTATCCACTATCCCAAAAGTAAACGTCATCAAAGTATAGAAGACATTGCACAATTAACAAAACTTGTACCTGAAAAGATTCATAAAGTAGTAGTGGTCGTTAATCCAACAAAGGAAATTGTTGCAAAACTTATAGAAGAAACAAATATTGATACGATTCAATTTCACGGACATGAAGATGTTGCACTATTACGATGGTGCAACTCACAATATCCTGGCATTCAAATATACAAAGCACTTCCAGCAAGTTCTGAACTAGTTGAAGCCATTGAAACTTATCGAAACGAAGTAGATTTATTTATTATCGATACACCTTCCATCCATTATGGCGGCACTGGTCAATCATTTGATTGGCAATTACTGAAACAACTCTCAGATGTTCCGTATTTAGTGGCAGGCGGTATGGATTTAGAGAAGATTCAACAATTCGAACAACTCGATATTCAAACAACAGGATTCGACATCGCAAGTGGCATTGAAGTAGAAGGTCGAAAAGATCCACAAGCAATGAAACAAATTTCAAATTATATTAAGGAGAGAGATAAAAATGACGAACGAAACAACACAACCCATTCAAACTGAAGTAGATGAACTTGGATTCTTTGGTAATTATGGCGGACGCTATGTCCCAGAAACATTAATGCCAGCGATTCAAGAATTAAGACAGGCTTATGATGAAGCTAAAAATGATCCCGAATTCCAACAAGAATTAGATTACTATTTAAAAGATTATGTAGGACGTGAAACACCTTTAACTTATGCGAAATCCTATACAGAAGAGTTAGGTGGCGCAAAAATTTATTTAAAACGCGAAGACTTAAACCATACAGGCGCACATAAAATTAATAATGCTTTAGGTCAAGCCTTACTAGCTAAACGTATGGGCAAACGTAAATTGGTTGCTGAAACAGGTGCAGGCCAACATGGTGTAGCCAGTGCAACCGTAGCAGCACTCTTTGATATGGAACTTGTGGTTTTCATGGGTGAAGAAGATATCCAACGTCAAGCATTGAACGTATTCAGAATTGAATTATTAGGTGCCAAAGTAGTGTCTGTGACAGATGGTCAAGGTACATTATCGGATGCGGTGAACAAGGCGTTACAATATTGGGTCAGCCACGTTGACGATACACACTATTTATTAGGTTCAGCATTAGGACCAGATCCGTTCCCAACAATGGTTCGTGATTTCCAAAGTGTCATCGGCAATGAAATTAAATCACAAATTTTAGAAAAAGAAGGTCGTTTACCTGACGCAGTAGTTGCATGTGTAGGCGGCGGTTCTAACTCAATTGGTACGTTCTATCCTTTTGTACAAGATAAAGACGTAAAATTGTATGGTGTAGAAGCTGCAGGTGAAGGTGAAGACACAGAAAAACATGCTTTAGCAATCGGTAAAGGCTCTGTTGGTGTCTTACATGGTACGAAAATGTATCTATTACAAGATGACAACGGTCAAATCGGTTTAGCACACTCTATTTCAGCGGGTCTAGATTATCCAGGTATTGGACCTGAGCATAGTTACTACCATGATATTGGTCGTGCGGAATACCCAAGTGCATCAGATGAAGAAGCGATGGAAGCTTTAATCAGATTTACGAAAGCAGAAGGCATTATTCCAGCAATTGAAAGTGCACATGCCTTAAGTTACGTAGAAAAATTAGCACCGACAATGGGCAAAGATGAAATTATTGTTGTTACTGTTTCAGGTCGAGGAGATAAAGACATGGATACAATTCGTAAATATACACAAGAACGAGGTGAAGGTCATGAGTAAACTATTTATTCCTTATATTATGGGTAACAAAAAATTCATTGATAATTTAAAAGTCTTACAAGAAGAAGGGGCAGATATTGTTGAAATCGGCCTACCATTTTCAGATCCTGTCGCAGATGGTCCAACAATTATGGATGCAGGCAGTAAGGCAATTAAAGAAGGTATGAGTGCACGCGTGATTTTAGATGAGCTTAAAGCACATAAAGATGAATTACAAGGGTCTAAATATGTCTTAATGACTTACTATAATGTGATATTACATTATGGAGAAGCAGCATTTCTAGAAGACTGTGAGGCAGCAGGTGTATACGGTTTAATTATTCCGGATTTACCATTTGAACTTGCAGAACAACTCAAAGCACGTTTCCCTGATCGCAAAGTCAATATCATCTCATTAATTGCTATGACCGCTTCAAACGAACGTATTGAACACATCGCAGCACATGCTGAAGGATTCATCTATACTGTAACAATGAATGCGACAACTGGAGATAATGGAGCGTTCCACCCAGAATTACAACAAAAAATTGCATTCATTCAAGAAAAAGCAAATGTACCTGTTGTAGCAGGATTCGGTATCAGAACACCAGAACAAGTCGCAGAAGTGACACGTTTCGCTGATGGTGCAGTCATTGGCAGTGAAATCGTCAAACGTTTCGCAAATGACGAAGAAGCAACAACAAGAGGTTACTTACAAAGTATTCGTAAAGCATTAGATGAAAATAAAACAACTGCACAATCATAAAATGTTTTTTTAAATCAGGGTCTGTCTCAGACTCTGATTTTCGCTTTATATATAGTGGTTTTGATAACGGTTTGACACGTGTGCGTGTTATGATAGATGAGCAAGGTTATTACACAAGGTACTTACTTAAAGGCGAACCAGAATAGTTGTAAGAAGTTGAATTCTTGCTTAACATACATAATAAAACAACAGAAATGAAAGGTTTCAATTTTAGTTTTCCTTTTGGGTATTGTATAATAATGAAGATTGAAAATTGATACCAATAAGAAATTAAAAGATAGAGAATACGAATTAGGAGTTATTGAAATTATGAAGTTTACCAATTTAACTACAGCTGAATTTGGAGATTTTACAGATAAAATGCCGTATAGCCATTTTACACAAATGGTAGGCAACTATGAGTTGAAAGTTGCAGAAGGTACAGAAACACATCTTGTCGGGGTGAAAGACAAAGATGACAATGTCATTGCAGCATGTTTACTTACAGCTGTGCCAGTAATGAAATTCTTTAAATATTTCTATTCAAACCGTGGGCCGGTCATTGATTATGATAATAAAGAATTAGTCCATTACTTCTTTAGAGAATTAAAGGCATATGTTAAACAATACAATGCATTATATTTAAGAGTAGATCCATATTTACCATATCAATACCGTAACCATGATGGTGAGATTACAGGAAATGCCGGTCATGATTGGATATTTGATAAAATGGAACAACTGGGTTATATCCATCAAGGCTTTACAACTGGCTTTGATCCGATTATTCAAATTCGTTTCCATTCTGTATTAGATTTAAAAGATAAAACACCACAAGATGTTTTAAAAGGTATGGATAGTCTACGTAAACGTAATACGAAAAAAGTAAAACGTAATGGTGTAAAAGTCCGCTTCTTAGGTGAAGATGAAATGCATATTTTCCGTAAATTTATGGAAGATACTGCAGAAGCGAAAGACTTTGATGATCGTGAAGACGACTTCTATTATCACAGACTAAAACACTATAAAAATCGTGTCTTAGTACCGATGGCTTACATTGATTTTGAAGAGTATATTAATGAATTGAACGCTGAACAAAAGAATTTAGAAAAAGAAATCAATAAAGCTGAGAAAGACTTGAACAAAAATCCTGAGAACCAAAAAGCTGCACGCAAAAAAGAAAACCTTGAACAACAATTAGAAGCACATCATCAAAAAGTTGCTGAAGCGCGCGACTTACAACAAAAACATGGTAATGAACTACCGATTTCAGCTGGATTCTTTATTATTAATCCATTTGAAGTGGTTTATTATGCAGGTGGTACTGCGAATGAATACCGTCACTTTGCGGGAAGTTATGCAGTGCAATGGGAAATGATCAACTATGCGATCAACCATGGTATCGATCGTTATAACTTCTATGGTATCAGCGGCCACTTTACTGAAGACGCTGAGGATGCAGGCGTTGTGAAGTTCAAAAAAGGATTTAACGCAGATGTAATTGAATATGTTGGAGACTTTATTGCACCGATTAATAAGCCGATGTATAAACTTTATACAACGCTTAAGAAAATCAAAGATAGATAAACATAAGGTAGAAGGGAAATAAAGAAATGAAATTTACAGAGTTGACAGTTAAAGAATATGACAATTTTGTGCAGAATCCATCGCTAGAAAGCCATTATTTTCAAACGAAAGAAAATATCGGCACAAGAGAAGCAGACGGTTTTGAAGTTGTATTATTAGGGATTAAAGACATCGACAACCGTGTGATTGCAGCAAGTTTATTCTCTAAAATTCCTACAATGGGAAGTTATGTTTATTATTCAAACCGTGGCCCGGTCATGGACTATAGCGATTTAGGTCTTGTAGAGTTTTATTTACGTGAGTTAGAGAAATACTTGCGTCAGCATAATTGCTTATATGTGAAATTAGATCCATATTGGATTTACCAAATTTATGATAAAGACGTAAACCCATTCCCAAGTCGTGAACAAAATGATGCACTTGTGAACTTATTTAAATCACACGGTTATCATCACCATGGCTTCACAACAAAATACGACACTTCAAGCCAAGTGCGTTGGATGGGTGTCTTAGATCTTAAAGACGAAACACCAGCCTCTCTTAAAAAACAATTTGATAGCCAACGTAAACGTAATATCAATAAGTCAATTAATTATGGGGTAAAAGTTCGTTTCTTAGGTGAAGACGAACTAGATAAATTCTTCAAGTTATACCGTGAAACTGAAGAACGTGCTGGTTTCGTTTCAAAAACAGATGAGTACTTCAAAAACTTCATTGAGCACTATGGTGATAAAGTATTAATCCCATTAGCTTATATTGATTTAGATGAGTACATCACATCGTTACAAGAGTCATTAAATGATAAAGAAGGCCGTCGTGATCAAATGATGGCGAAAGAAAATAAATCTGATAAACAATTGAAGAAAATCTCAGAGTTGGATAAACAAATTGAACATGACCAAAAAGAATTGCTGAAAGCGAGCGAATTGCGACAAACAGATGGTTCAATTCTAGATTTAGCTGCAGGTGTTTATTTCGCAAATGCCTATGAAGTGAACTACTTCTCTGGTGGTTCTTCAGAGAAATATAATCAATATATGGGACCTTATATGATGCATTGGTTCATGATTAACTATTGCTTCGAACATGGTTATGATCGTTATAATTTCTATGGTTTATCAGGTGATTTCACTGAAGATAGTGAAGACTATGGTGTGTACCGCTTCAAACGCGGCTTCAATGTACAAATTGAAGAATTAATCGGAGATTTCTATAAACCAATTCAAAAAGTGAAATATTGGATTTTCAATACGTTGAATAACATCCGTCAAAAAGTAAAAAAATAAATGCTTTTAAGAAGCAACCTAACATAATAAAAAACGTGCTTTCCTCATCAAATTTTGAAGAAAGCACGTTTTTTTGATTTAATTAGTGCGCAAATGCGTCAAATACATAGTTTAAACCGATTAATAGGAAAGTGAAACCAACAAAGAAAGCGATTAAAAATGCACCTATTAATGGATTGAACAATAAAATGATACCTGCGATAATACCAATGATATTAACGAGTAATGAGAAAAAGTGATATACCTTATTTGTACGCTCTACTGGTGTCACAGTAAAGACACCTAATGCAGATGAAAAGATAAACCAAAATGCCAGCATATAAATAATTGCGACTTGACCTACATTAGTAAAAACAATAAATAAAATACCGAAAATAATATTAAGAATACCAAGTATCATTAACCAGCCGCTAGCAATACCTACAAAAGCTTTTGTTAAACGTCTGAAGAATAATTCAGCAATACCATTAAATATGAAGAAAATCCCGAATAACCAAGTGATGACTGTTAAGTTTTCGACAGGGAAGCTCACGCTTAAAATTCCAATCAATGCGAATAATAAACCGATGATTAAACTTGACCATCTAAAGTGATTAGTAGACAATTTTAACACCTCTTTCATGAATTATATACATTAGTATATACCCTTTAACGAAAAATTACATGTTAAAAAATTCATAAATAGTTAAAATAAGATGATAATCAACAAAAGAAGTAAATTGTATAATTAAATGGTATTTAAAGTGAAGTTAAATAGAATACTCCTTACTTAAATTGGTAAGAAGGTATGCAAATATATATAAATGCATAAGGAGAGGAGTTATAAATAAGTAATACCAGAGGGGATTAAGTGACTTAAAATAAGCCTCAAAATATAAAAAACGTTATATAAACAAATACACCAAGAACTATTAGAATCATGCTGAGCATAGTTGTCATTAACCATTTGAACTGAGTATTTGAGCTTTTTTGGAAATCGTCAAACTTTGTATCAAGTTTAACAATTCTACCATCTAATGCATTAAATTTATTATCAACTTTTTGATTCAGCGTGTTAAAACATTCATCGATTTTAGCATCAAGTGATTAATGTATACAGTTATTTAGCGATAAATAGCTAAAAATTAAGAGGTTTAGTTGTTTGGAAAGCTAAATGACTGTAAAAGATAGAATTAAATATATTTATGTTATGTAAACTAATTAGTGTTATCATATTTAAAATCATTGCATATAAGGATTGATTGAGTATGTTTAGATATTGGTGTTTAAGCATTATAAATGCAGTTATTGGAAAATTTGAATGCTGAGAGAGCCTCTGTATTGCATCGAGAATTAACATTACGGATAATTATACAGATGACGCTAAGTAGTTATAATTAAAATGGTATGATTAACGATGTTTAATCTGGATTGATTTAAGTAATGTCAAAGATGGATAATGTGAACGTAAATAAGGTATTTATTATAAAATAAGATGCTGAGAGACGCTCTGAGCTGCAATGAGAATTAGATATGATGGATAAATACCAATGGCGTTTCATAATAGCAATTAGAAATGACTAAGCTGATTTATAATAATGAGATATGTGATTTGAACTTAGATTTGTAGTTTGAATAAATTAAGATGAAGATCCACGGTAATTAAGATAAGTCAGTTCAAGTTAAAATGAATTAGAGAATTGTTTAGTTAATGACTGCATGCAGAAAATAATATAAGTTAACAAAACTGAATATATGGTAAATATGACCATAAAAGCGAGGTAGCTGTATGTAACTATTCTTTTTGTTTTTTAGTTTACATAATATATATTATAGGAAGTTATGTATTGAGCAGAAGAAGTGGTTTTACCTATACTCTATTGTGTATGTATTGATACTTTTGTTGTTATGTTTATGTTGCTTGGTCATGATTTGTAACTTGTGTTTGAGTCTTTGTTTTCTTTAGTTTGAACTTTCTCAAATTCTAAACCAAAAAAGCTGTTTTTATGTATTTTAATTTAGGTAAATTCGTACATATAGCAAGTTATGGATTTAAGTATGTAAAAAGCTTTGATTAAGGATTGGTCATTAGTTGAATCAGCTGATCTGTCTCTAGTTTACATAATCTAAGATATTACATAAATAGTATCCAGATACTTTTTGTACCTGGATACTATATGAGTAATTTAATCTTCGTTATAAGCAGCTATGAGTTCTTTAGTATATGAATGCCGTGATTCATCAAATAATTGTTTTGTTTTGAAGTCATCTACAATTTGACCGTTTTGAATGACAATCATTCGTTCAACAATTTGATTTAACATTGCTATATCATGAGAAATAATGATCATTGTTGTTTGTTGTTGATTATGGATGGCTTTAAGCTTTTCGACTAATTTTTGTTCAGCAACAACATCTAAACTTGATGTGATTTCATCGCAAATTAAAACATCAGGCTGCAACATAACCGTTCTTAATACATTAAATCGTTGTAATTGCCCCCCACTGACTTGATCTGGATAACGCGTTAAGAGTTGGCTATCTAAGTCTAATTGTGACATTAAAGGTAATACAACTTGGTCAAATGAGTGTTCAGCATTCGCATAGTATTTTAAAGGTTCTATTAATGATGCTTTAATCGTTAACTTTGGATTAAAACTCTGTGTCGCTTGTTGAAAAATTGGCAAGATACGAGGCGAATTAATATCTATTGTGCCTTGAACAGGCGTTAATTCACCTAGAATCAAGTTCATTAATGTCGTTTTACCAGAGCCTGATTCACCGATAATCCCTACTAATTCGCCCTTTTGAATATTGAGATTAATGTTATGAAGAATATCTGTTTTGTCATACGCAAAACTGAGATGTTTAATTTTAATCATGCGTATCTTCCTTTCGTATTAAGCGACTTCTCGCATTTAGCAAGTGCTTTGTATATCCAGCAATATTACCTTCTTTAAATTGCGATATAGGTCCACTTTCAATGATGGTTCCATCTTTAATAACATTAATTTCATCCGCATATTGAATCACATGTGTTAAGTTATGTGTGATTAACAGTAAAGTTGTATTGTGAGCTTCAGCTAAGTGCTTAATCAGCTTCATAATACGTTGGCCATTTAATACATCTAACGATGCGACAGGTTCATCCGCAATAATTAAATCAGGTTCTAACATTAAAACGCTCGCGATATACAATCGTTCTAACTGTCCACCTGATAACATGAAACGATATTTAGATAAAATATTATTGCTGTCTAAATTCACCCAATTCAAGGCGTGTTCAATATGTTCTAATGCTTCTTGTTTAGAAACAGCATAATGCGTACGATATATGGCACTTAATTGTTTGCCAAGACGGGTGTGATTATTAAAACTATGCGCATAATCTTGTGAGATATACCCAATTTGTTTACCTAATAATGGTTTAATAGATTGAATGGGTTGGTTCTCAAAATAGAATTGATCATAAGATACTTTTAATTCTCTAGGCGTTTGACCGATTAATGCACTTGCGGTTAAGCTTTTGCCTGAACCACTTTCACCGATTAATACATTCACTTTACCTTCTATAATAGACAAGTTTAAATGCTGTATTAAGGGACGTTTCTGTTGATCGGTGATATTCAAATTATTCAATTGCATCAAGGTTTTAGTCATGAATATCCCTTCTTTCTGAGATACGGTCTCGCAATGCATCCCCTGCCAAATTAAAGAGCAAAATAGTAATGGAAATCAATGTTGCAGGTGCTAATAACATAATCGGATGTTCAGTAAAGAAATCTCTACCAGCCGCTAACATAGCACCCCATTCTGGTGAAGGTGGTTGTGCGCCCAATCCTAAGAATGAAAGTGATGAAATATATAGGATGATTTTACCAATATCTACAATCATCAAGACGATTAATGAAGGAAGCACTTGCGGTAATAAGTGTTTAAAGATAATTACATAGCCTGGCACATGGAAATAACGGGCTAGTTTAATATAATTTTTGTCCATCTCTGTATTCACAATCGTACGCGTTACTCTCGTATAAGTCATCCAGTTAATGATTGTAATGGCAATGACTAAATTCCAAATACTTGGTTTAAAGAAACTCGCAAAAGCAATCATTAAGACAAAGTCAGGGATACCTAAACCAATATCAATGATTCTCATAATAATGGTGTCTAAGATACCCTTGCGATAACCCGCAATCAAACCTAGCGGTACACCTATTATTACGATTAAAACAATTGTTAGCAGTGTAATCGCAAGTGTATAACGTGCGCCTATCACGAGTCGCGCAAATAAATCTCTGCCATAATCATCAGTCCCAAGCCAGTGTTGAGGACTTGGAGTTTGTAATGCATCGTTTAAATGTACCGTTAATGCTTGGTTACTTGTTACTGTAAATTGAAGAAGAATGAGTAAAAGCAAATAGATAGCGAAAATATAAAAAATGATATTATGTTTCGTCAGTTTCATCATTGTTTCACTCGCCCTTCTCTTCTGCGTGACCATAAAGATTTAGGTTTCAAATGTTTATAGCGTTGTGTCGGGTCTAAGAATAAGATAATGATATCCGCAATCGCATTTCCAATCACCACAAAGGCGCCTATCATTAATACAGCGCCTTGAACGACAGGATAATCTCTCGAACGAATGCTTTCAACTAAGAAATAACCGATACCCGGTATATCGAATAAATTCTCGATTACAACAGTACTTCCGATTAAACCGCCAATAGACATACCGATAATAGAAATCACGGGTATCAAAGCAGGTTTGAAGATGTCTTTAAATAGAATATAACTTTCTGACATGCCACGTGCACGTGACGCTTTCACTTCCCTACTTCGATATAAATCGATTAAAGTCGAACGCATTAAGCGAATGTGATACGCACTTAAACCGATACTTAACGCGATAATAGGCAAAATATAACCAGCAGGCGTATCAATACCAGCTGCTGGTAATAGCTCTAATTTTTGTGCTAAGAAATAAATCAATAACATTCCTAAAAAGAATGAAGGAATTGAAACAAAAGCTGAAGTTAACACACGAATGGTACGATCAATCCAAGTGTGATAATAAACAGCAGCTAACGTTCCAAGTGTTAAAGATAATAACAACGTAATCAATAATGTACCAAATGCGATAGTGAGTGTGGTTGGTGTGAAGAATAATAGTTCATTCAGTACTGGCTCCTGTGTTTGAATACTCGTGCCGAAGTCCAAACGTAAGATATGTGTAAACCACTCCCACCACTGCACAATTATCGGTTGATTTAATCCTAATTGTGCTCTGGCTTGTTCAATTTTGTCATGAGATACATTCGCAACATCTAAATGCAGCATTTTATTGACTGGATCACCAGGCGAAAGTTTCATCAATATAAATGTAATAGTAGAAAGGACAAATAATACTAAGATCATTTGTCCTATTCTAGAGAGTATGTGTTTAATTATCATTTTCGTTTATCTACCTTTTCATCAATCAGGTAAATACCTTCTGGTGTCGTTTGAACATTTTCGACTTTTTGGTTCATCGCATTGATTTGGTCATTATAAAGGATATAACTATTTGGAATATCTTGCTTTGATACTTCTAATATTTCATTTGTTAAGTGATGACGCTCATTTTTATCTACAGTATGATTCAATTGTTCAATCAATTGATCTACTTTGTGATTATGATAAGCGCCCTTATTCACTGCACCATCTTTTTTATATGCCATATTAAAGAAGTAACCTGTATCTCCTCTAGGAATCGTACCGAAACTATACATAGAGGCATCCCAATCTTTTTTGTTTTTCAAGAAGCCTTCAATATCATCTACGTTTTGAATTTTAATTTGAATATGTGCTTTTTTCGCATCAGATTGAATGACTTGTAAGATTTTAGTCAGTTCAGGTCTGCCTGAATAAGATGAAACATTCAATTTTAATGGATGTTTCTCTGAATAGCCTGCTTTTTCCATTAGTGCTTTGGCTTTAGAGATATCTTGTTTCGGAATGGCTTTATCTTTAATAAAATCTAGTTTTGTATTGAACGGACGATTGGCTGGTGCTGCATAATGATCAGCGACTTTATCACTGATTTGTTGGCGATTAATCACAGCATCTAATGCTTCTCGCACGTTTTTAGTCATTTTAGGACTTGTGTGGTTGTAAAGTAATAGTGATGTTCTGAAACCTGAAGTATTTTCTAGTTTTGCTTTATCTGATTTTTTGACGCTGTTGATTTTATCTACAGGTACATTAGTAGTGACATCCGTACGGCCAGAGAGTACATGTTCTGTTCTTGAACTGCCATCTTCATTAAAGGTAACTTTCATAGATTTTAATTCTGGTTTACCATGCCAATAATCTTTATTTTGACTTAAATTGATTTGTTGTGTTCGTTTGAAATCTTTAATGGCATATGGGCCTGTGCCGACAGGTGTTTGTTTGATATCTGTTTTGGATTTTGTATCATAAATAGCGGTAAAAGGACTCGCAAGTTCAGAAATCAATTCTGGATACGCACCTTTAGTCTTAATCGTTACTTTTTGGCCTTCAGCTTTAATAGATTCAATAGGTAATGTTGCTTTCAGCAGGTCGCTTTTTTTCAAACCTTGCTCTAAGCTATCTTTGACAGCTTGTCCTGTTAAGGCATGTCCATTTTGGAATTTAATGCCATCTTTTAAGGTGAAAGTTAATGTATCATCAGATGGTTGGTCGTATGATTTAACGAGGTGTGGTTTAATTGCACCTTTCGTTGTTGTTTTAAATAATGTTTCAGCCGCTCCAATTGTAACAGGAACATCTGTATCATACGGTGCAAGTGTTGTCGTTTTTAGAGGGAGTTCGACTTTTAATTGATCATCAGCTGATGAGGAACCTCCGCTATTACTGCATCCAGCAAGTATGACTGCACCTGCAGCAAGTGATGTAAGTAATCGTTTCATGAAAGACATCTCAGTTAAAGTTATGTTATGTAAGTTTAAACATCATCTTTTGAGATGCTGTTCACTTCCTTTCTATCTATAGGCATTATTGTTTAATTATAATACGTAAATATTCATTTTAAAAGAAGAGTGCGTTGGCGCTATAGTATAAACAAAATAAAACAAGACTGCTTAGAAAATAGCCTTGTTTGTTATAAATATATTTATTTATTTCTGCGGAAACCATGTATGCGTGAACGTCTGCCTTCATGTTCATGCAGCTCTTTTTGAAGACGTTTTTCTAAACGACGACGTCTGAAGTCGCGTGTGAAATACCAGACTAAGAAACTTTCAATTAAACTGATAATTGCCATAAACGCAGCATACCCTAATAATGGCTGATACGTGATATCAAAAAAGTTTGGCAAGAAGAATGCAAGCACGCCTAGTACTACAAATGTTAATACTGCAGGTGCTACCCATTTACTTAAAGCGAGTCCGAAAAAGACAGTTACGATTAATACTGCTACAATCGTTATCCATAAATAATTCGGCATATCAAAAATCGTCATATACTTACTCCTCTCATTTCTATGAGAATTTAATCGTTTGCTTTATACATATTGTACAGTAAAGTGATTAAAACATGAAATAAATCAAAGCTTGTGCTAGATGCTTTCATGAATCGCTTGATGTATAATTTACTCATAACAATTATTAAGATTGCAGGAGGAATTCTATATGAGCCAAGGATTACCATTAAGAAAAGATATTCCTAAGCAAGAGAAATGGGACTTATCGGATTTATTTGAAAGTGATGAAGCATTTTATCAAACATTAGAAGAAGTATTAAGTGATACACTTGCGTTCAATAAGACGTTTGAAAATCATTTAGATTCAGTAGAACAAGTGAAAGCAGCATTACCTCGATTTGTAGATTTATTAGTTCAAATTGATCGTTTAGGTAATTACGCGGAAATGTATCACAGCGTAGATACTACTGACCCAAATCGTCAAAAATTGAGTGCTAAACTTAGTACATCATACGGAAAAATTGCGAGTCAACTTGCTTTTGTTGAGTCAGAAATTCTCGCATTATCTGATGCGCAAATCGACGAATTGATTGCAGAAACACCTTATCCACATTATTTAAAACAATTGAAACGTCGTAAACCACACCAATTGTCATTCGAGGTGGAAAAAACATTAGCAGCTTTATCACCGACATTCAGTGCAGCTTATGATATGTACGGTATCACTAAAATGTTGGATATTCATTTTGAGCCATTTGAAGTAGAAGGTAAAACATATCCATTAGACTACCCTACTTTCGAAAATGAGTATGAAGATAATCCTGATACAACATTCAGACGTAAAAGCTTTAAACATTTCAGTGAAGCTTTACGTAAATATCAACATACGACAGCTGCGATTTATAATACGCATGTACAACAAGAGAAAATTGAAGCGGATTTAAGAGGCTATGATTCAGTCATTGACTACTTGTTGGAAGAACAAGAAGTGACAAGAGAAATGTATGACCGTCAAATTGATGTCATTATGAGTGAATTAGCACCTGTCATGCAACGATATGCGAAATTACTTCAAAAAGTACATGGTTTTGACCATATGAAATTTGAAGACTTGAAAGTCTCTATTGATCCATCATACGATCCAGAAATCTCAATTGAAGATTCTAAAAACTATATCTATAATGCATTAGGTATTTTAGGCGATGACTACTTGAACATGGTACAAGCTGCTTATGATGATCGTTGGATAGATTTTGCGCAAAATAAAGGTAAAGAAACAGGTGCTTATTGTGCAAGTCCATATGCTTCTCATAGCTATGTCTTTATTTCATGGACTGGTAAAATGAATGAAGCTTTTGTATTAGCACATGAATTAGGACATGCAGGTCATTTCAATCTTGCACAAAGTCATCAAAACTTCTTAGAATCAGAAGCGTCTATGTACTTTGTAGAAGCACCATCTACTACCAATGAAATGTTAATGTCGAACTATCTCTTTGAAAGCAGTAATGACCCTAAATTTAAACGTTGGGTAATCGGTTCTATTATTTCAAGAACATACTATCACAATATGGTGACGCACTTATTAGAAGCAACGTATCAAAGAGAAGTTTATCGCTTAGTAGATGCAGGTGAAACATTAACAGCCTCTACACTTAATGATATTACACGCAAAGTTTATCAAGACTTCTTTGGTGATGCAGTTGAAATTTCTGAAGGAGCAGAGTTGACTTGGATGCGTCAACCACACTACTATATGGGACTCTATTCTTATACGTATTCTGCTGGTTTAACAATAGGTACAGTGATGTCACAACGTATTAAAAACGAAGGACAACCTGCAGTAGAAGATTGGTTGAATACCTTGAAAGCTGGCGGCAGTTTATCACCTGTAGACTTAGCAAAAACAGCAGGTATTGATATTACAACAGATGCCCCACTTCGTGAGACAATCAGTTATATCAGCAGTCTTGTAGATGAACTTGAAGTATTAACAGAAGAAATTAACCAACAATCATAAGAAAAGTTCATATCAAGCTTTATATATTGTTGAGATACACAAATAAAACAGGGAGAACGCTCGCATTGAGTGTTCTCCCTGTTTTTATATTTTTAGACCATTGATTCGTAAGCTTCGCCAGTAATATAGTAGTAAATATTTTCAGCGATATTTGCGATATGGTCTCCCATACGTTCTAAATGTCTTGCTGCTAAATGGGCTTGCCCTGCCACAAATGGATCATTATCGATTAAATAAGTTGTATTTACGATGTCTTTATATAAATCGTCAATATCTTTATCTCGTTCTATTATTTCAAGAATTAAAGTTACGTCTTTATTTTTAAATGCTGTATCTAAATCTTTCAGCATAAGCAACCCTAAATCACCCATTGTTTTTAAACGCGTTAAAATGTAATGATCAGTGATTTTTACACGTTTACGGATTTTCGCAATGCTTGCGGCATTATCACCGATTCGTTCAAATTCTGATGCGATTTTTAATGCAGCAATCATCATACGTAAATCTGTCGCAATCGGTTGTTGTTTTGTGATTAACATCACAACTTTTTCATTGATTTCATCTTCTAATTGGTTAATATCCAAATCACCTTTAATGATTTGGCGAGCGAAATTTCGATCTTCTTTATTTAAAGATTGAACCGCTTTTTCGATACTGAAGTAGACTTTAATACCCAAAGCACGTAAATCTTTGATTAAGTCTTTTAGTTGCTCTTCATAATGCTGACGGATAACAGTCATTAACCGAAACGTCCTGAAATGTAGTCTTCTGTTTGTTTGTCAGAAGGATTAGAGAAGAGCTTATCAGTATCATCGTACTCGTTTACGTAACCATTTAAGAAGAATGCTGTTTTGTCTGAAATACGTGCTGCCTGTTGCATGTTATGCGTTACCATGATGATAGAATATTTTTGTTTTAATTCTTGAACCAATTCTTCAACTTTTAATGTTGAAATCGGGTCAAGTGCTGATGTAGGTTCATCCATTAAGATTACATCAGGTTCGATTGCTAAACATCTAGCGATACATACACGCTGTTGCTGTCCACCTGATAAACCATATGCGTTTTGGTTTAATCTGTCTTTTAATTCATCCCAGATTGCTGCGCCGCGTAATGATTTTTCAACGATTTCATCTAAGACTTTCTTGTCTTTGATGCCGTGGATTTTTGGACCATATGTGATGTTATCATAAATTGATTTTGGGAATGGGTTCGGTTGTTGGAACACCATACCTACGTTTGTACGTAATTTTTCAACAGATTGTTTATTGCTGAAAATATCGTTGCCGCGGTAAAGAATTTTACCTGCTGTTTTAACACTTGGTACAAGTTCTACCATTCTGTTTAATGTTTTGATATACGTTGATTTACCGCAACCTGAAGGTCCGATAATCGCTGTGACATTGTTTTCTAAAATATCTAAGTTAATATTTTTTAATGCGTGGTTTTCACCGTACCATAAGTCTAAATTTTGAGTTGAGTAAACAATTTCTTTATTTGTATCTGTTTCAATTTTAGACGATTCATTAGAGTATGATTCTACTTTAATTGTACGTTCTGACGCGTGGCTTTGTAACTCTTCATTTAGCTTTGCCTTGTCTTGTCCTTGTTTTCTGTCTTGAACTTTTTCCATTCTGTCAAAACTCCTTTGATCAATTATTATTCGTGAGCTTCAATTTATCAATTAGTATTTTTTACTGAATTTATTTCTTAAGAATATCGCTAAACCATTCATCGCTAGTAACAATACAAGTAAAACGATGATGCCGGCTGATGCGACATGTTGGAATGCTTCTTGCGGCATTTTTGCCCAGTTGTAAATTTGAATCGGCATTGCTTGGAACATATCGAAGATACCAGTTGGTAAGCGTAATAAGATTGTTGGGATACCGATTAAGATTAATGGTGCTGTTTCACCTAATGCACGTGATAACGATAAGATGAATCCTGTTAAGATACCAGGTAATGCAGCTGGTAAAACAATTTTGTAAATTGTTTGCCATTTGTTGCCGCCTAATCCATAACTTGCTTCTCGTACTGATTTAGGTACAGCACGAATTGCTTCTTGGCTTGATACAATGATTACTGGCAAAATCAGTAATGACATTGTTAAAGCGGCTGCAATGACTGATTTACCTAGTGATAAAGATTCAATTCCCATACCACGAACGAAAATCGTAAGTCCTAATAAACCGAATACAACTGAAGGTACACCAGCTAAGTTTGAAATACTGATTTTAACGAAACTTGTGAATGCATTATCTTTCGCATATTCTTCAAGATAAATCGCTGTACCTACACCTAAAATAATTGAGATAGGAATGATTGTAATCATTAACCATAATGTACCAACTAATGCACCTTTAATCCCTGCCATTGAAGGCATTGAAGATGAGAAGTTCGTAAAGAATGATGGTTTTAAATAAGGAACCCCTTTGATTAATGTATCGATTAATAATGCTGCTAGCACAATAAGTCCGATTAAAGTACAAGCGAAGAATACCCACTTCAACACTTTGTTTTTAGTTAAACGAGATGATAATTTCTTTTCAACTTGTTGTTGGTTAACCAGCGCTCTGCTGCTGCCACTTTGGTTTGTAGTTGTTGTAGTCGCCATCTTAATACTCCTCTCTGAAACGTTTTGCAATCCATTGAGAGATTAAATTCATTACAAGTGTGAAAAGGAAAAGCGTAAATCCTACAGCGTAAATACTGTAATACGTATCAGATCCGAATGTTGCATCACCTGTTGCAACTTGTACGATATAACCTGTCATAGTCTGAATTGAACCAGTTAAATTAAATGTTGCATCTGGTGTACTACCTGCTGCTAAAGATACAATCATTGTTTCACCGATGGCTCTTGAGATTGCTAAAACAATTGAAGCGACAATCCCTGAAATGGCTGCTGGTAAAACAACTTTTGTCGCAACTTCAAATTTTGTTGCGCCTAATCCTAATGCACCTTCACGAATTTTGTTCGGTACTGATGCCATCGCATCTTCACTTAAACTTGTGATTAATGGGATGATCATAACCCCTACGACTAAACCTGGTGAAATTGAGTTGAAGCTTCCTAATTCAGGGAAGATACTACGTAACATTGGTGTTACGAATGTTAATGCGAAGAAACCAAACACAATTGTTGGGATCCCTGCTAAAATTTCAAGTACAGGTTTAATAATTTTACGCATTCTGTCTGATGCATATTCGCTCAAATAAATCGCTGCGCCTAATCCGATAGGTACCGCAAAGAGTGTCGCAATGACAGTAACTTTCAACGTACCAAATATTAATGCCCAAATACCGTATTTCGGGTCGCTAGAGAATGGGTTCCACTCTCTTGTAAACAAGAATTCTACGATAGATACACGTGTGAAGAATGTAATAGTTTCTGTTAATAGAGTAAATAAGATACCAATTGTTGTAAGAATCGATATCACTGCGATAACCGCTAAAACAATAGGAACAAGTTTGTCACTGACACCTTTTTTGTTTCTTTGGTTATGAGCAATCATTTCTCTAACGTTGTGTTGAGATTTCATAATTCCCTTCTTCCTTCCCTTGGAAAAATAATAAGTGTTAAACAATTTGATTGTGTGAATAAGTCTTAAAACAAGCGCACCCGAGACACAGCTCGGGTGGACAAGTGCTTATGAGATGCGAAACTTAAGTTGAAAGTTTCACTGCTAATGGAAGTTTAACTTGAGTACTGCTGTGATTATTTAGTTGAATCTTCTAGTTTTTTAAGTTGATCTTTGTAGTCTTTTTCAGGTAATGCTACATAGCCAGCTTTTTCTGCTGATTTACCTTTATCTTCTAAGATAAATTTGATGAATGTGTTAAGACCTTTATTGTCTTTAAGTTTTTTGTCGTTAGTGTATACATATAAGTCACGGCTTAATGCGTAAGAACCATCTTGGATAGATTTCTTAGTTGGTTCGATTGCTTTACCGTCTTTACCTTTGATTTTAACTTCTTTTAATGAATCTTTGTTTTGCTCGTAGAAGTTGTAACCAAAGTAACCTACACCGTTTTTGTTATTTTTAACTGATTGTACGATAACGTTTGTATCTGCGTTTTTCTCAGCTTTGATATCTTCTTTGTTCATAACTTCTTCACTGAAGAAATCGTAAGTACCATGTGATTGGTCTGGTGAGAATGCTTTGATTTCTTTAGCTGGGAATTTAGGGTTAACATCTTTCCAAGTTTTAGCTTGACCAGAGTAGATTTTTTTCAACTCATCAACTGTTAACTCTTTAACGAAATCGTTGTCTTTGTTGACTGCGATTGTTACACCGTCTTTAGCGATCTTCCATTCAGAGTATTTGATGCCTTTTTCTTCTAATTTCTTTTTCTCTTCATCTTTGATTGGACGTGAAGCGTTTGAGAAATCAGTTTCGTTATTGATGAATTTTTCAAAACCGCCACCTGTACCAGAAGTACCTGATGAAACCGTAACGTTCGGATATTTTTGAGCAAATTTCTCATTTAAAATTTCAATAATTGGTCCTACAGTTGAAGAACCGTCACCTTTAACTTCGCCTTTGACTTCTTTATCCTTGCTATCTCCGCTGTCGCTGCTACCGCCGCCGCTGTTTCCACATGCGCCTAATAATAATGAAGCACCAATTACTGTAGTTCCTAAAACTTGCCATTTTTTCATGATAAGAAATCCTCCTAAAATAAACATTTGAGCGTTATGATTTTTTTGTTTGCTCAAGCTGTATGTAATTACTTTCAACACCTATATTACAGACGGATTGTTAATTACAAATAGAGGAATTGTAAATATACAGTGAATGAGAAATCAGATTAAATTTACAATCTTTACAAAGTTTACAAACGCACAATAAACCGCGTCATATCAACGTTTTAATATTGTGTTAATATGACCTTCATAATTGCTCAATGGAAATTAGATTGAAAATTTCTGTAAAAAAATTTGAAAAAAGGAGAAATAAATTGCGTGGCTTTGATTTTGAATGTAAAAATCGCTCTTTTAGGTGCTTATTTTACAGTGAGATTACAAAAAAATAGAAAAAACTAGGATGCAGTGCACCCTAGTTTCAATGTTTTTCATATTATTAAGATTGGTTTTCTGATTCAGCAATCGCTTCCCCTTTTTTGGTTAAGCTGATTTTGCCTGTTTCAATGTTAATGATTTTCTTCTTATATAAATGACCGATTGCACGTTTGAATGACCCTTTACTCATATTGAACACTTCTTTGATTGCTTCTGGACTTGATTTATCCCAAAACGGCAGTTCTCCATCATATTCTACAAGTAAATCAAAAATCACTTGGCCATCATCATCAAGACGTTCATGAGCCAATGGTAAGAATGAACCATTCAACTCGCCTTTTTCATTATGACCAATAATTCTTACATTGACTGCTTCCCCTAATCTAGGTTCTGATTTTCTTTCACTTTCATGTACAAAGATTTTATAACCATCTTTAGATAGTAAGAAACTTCCAATCTTTAATACACGATAGGCACGCGCTTCGATAATATTGTTTTGAAGTGAATCATCATGTACAGGTGTGTACATTTGACTGACGATCGTTTCTGAAGCGAGACGCGCAAACATTTGTCTCTCACTATCGATTCTTAATGTCGCAAGCACTTCATCGCCGTTTTGCGGCCATAATGATTTAACTTTTGGTAAATCTTCCCATGGGATTAAAACTTCACGAGGAAGTCCTGCATCTACTTTTGCACCATCGCGATCTGTTTTTAGTACTTTAACATAGTCATATTTGGTTGTTGTGATGTCTGGCATATTTTGAGTCGCAAATAATTCGCCAGAGCGGTTTGGGTAAATAAAGAAACTATATTCTTCACCTATTTCCAGGTCATCCTCTTCATTTACTTCTGATTGATTGAGTTTCACTTCTTCGCCATTTGGGCCTGCTAATTGGTATGTTGAACCATTCAAACCGACTACTTTGAGAAATTCAATTGTACCGATAATATCGTTATCTTTTAAAGCCATAATAACTCCTTCCACTTTCTGTATTAGGCATATTATAACACGGTTAACATTTTTATAGACAGAACTTCTATGGATTCTTTCTATAATATAGGTGAATTATGTTTGTTTAACCGCCATATATCGAAAGAAACGTATTTGTGTGGTATAATTCATGCGTTAGAAATATCAATTAATGGAGGAAATTCATGTTACAAGTTACTGATGTAAGTTTGCGATTTGGCGATCGTAAATTGTTTGAAGATGTAAATATCAAATTTACAGAAGGTAATTGCTATGGTTTGATTGGCGCAAACGGTGCAGGTAAATCTACTTTCTTAAAAATACTTTCTGGTAAATTAGATTCACAAACAGGTCATGTTTCAATGGGTAAAAACGAAAGACTTGCGATTTTAAAACAGGATCACTTTGCTTATGAAGATGAGCGCGTATTAGATGTTGTGATTCAAGGTCACGAGCGTTTATATGAAGTGATGAAAGAAAAAGACGAAATCTACATGAAACCAGACTTCAGTGATGAAGATGGTATTCGTGCTGCAGAATTAGAAGGCGAATTCGCAGAAATGAATGGTTGGAATGCTGAAGCAGATGCAGCAACATTATTATCAGGTCTAGGCATCCCTGCTGATTTACATGATAAAAAGATGTCTGAATTAGAAAACAACCAAAAAGTAAAAGTATTATTAGCTCAAAGTTTATTCGGTGAACCTGATGTTCTTTTACTTGATGAGCCTACCAACGGTTTAGATATCCCTGCAATCAGCTGGTTAGAAGATTTCTTAATCAACTTTGAAAATACAGTTATTGTAGTTTCCCATGACCGTCACTTCTTAAATAACGTATGTACACATATTGCTGATTTAGACTTCGGTAAAATCAAAGTGTATGTCGGAAACTATGACTTCTGGTATCAATCAAGTCAACTTGCTCAAAAAATGGCGCAAGAACAAAACAAGAAAAAAGAAGAAAAAATTAAAGAATTACAAGACTTCATTGCACGTTTCTCTGCGAATGCTTCTAAATCTAAACAAGCAACAAGCCGTAAGAAACAATTGGAAAAAATCGAGTTAGATGATATTCAACCATCATCTCGTCGTTATCCTTTCGTGAAGTTTTCACCAGAACGTGAAATCGGTAATGACTTATTATTTGTAGAAAACGTATCAAAAACAATTGACGGTGAAAAAGTTTTAGATAACATTTCATTTACAATGTTCCCTAACGATAAAGCTGTACTTGTTGGAGATAGTGAAATTGCGAAAACAACATTACTTAAAATTTTAGCTGGAGAAATGGAACCAGATGAAGGTACAGTTAAATGGGGTGTGACAACTTCACGTACGTACTTCCCTAAAGACAACTCAGAATTCTTCGATGGTGTGAATATGACATTAGTCGACTGGTTAAGACAATATGCACCTGAAGATGAACAAACTGAGACATTCTTACGTGGTTTCCTAGGTCGTATGTTATTCAGCGGTGAAGAAGTGAAGAAGAAAGCAAGTGTCCTTTCAGGTGGAGAGAAAGTACGTTGCATGTTAAGTAAAATGATGCTTTCAAGTGCGAATGTTCTCTTAATGGATGAACCAACAAACCACTTAGACTTAGAAAGTATTACTGCAGTCAACGATGGGTTGAAATCATTCAAAGGTTCAATCATCTTCACATCACATGACTTTGAGTTTATTAACACAATCGCAAACCGTGTGATCGACTTAAACCCACAAGGTGCCCTTTCTAAAGAAATCAGTTACGAAGAGTACCTAAAAGAAACTGGTGTATTAAGCTAGAAATTATGCAGAGGTTAGGTGAAAAATCCAAACCTCTTTTTCTATGTTTAATCCCTACAGTTCAGTCTATATAGAGTATATAGCTAAAAAATTGATAATAGACGATGAAAAAAACAAAGTATAAATTACACTTAATTAGTAAATACTTTCGGAATTTAGGCTTTTTTCAGTAAATTTCCAAAAATCATATATTTCTGGTTTACATCTCAATGGTAACTATGTATAATGTGATACATACTAATTAATTGAATAGTTTTTTGATGAGGCGCATCAATCATAAGTACTTGCCACGCCTACTGTCTGTTGCAGTTGGTAAGGAAAGGGTGAGATGCCGAAATAATCATAAATGCAGAGTTATGATTGTTGGACTTTCAGGTTAAGAGCTAAGGGTCTGTCATTATTATCAAATAATGGAGTGCATCACTTGTATATAAATTTACGAGCAAGTTCGCATTCCGGACTTGCTCTTTTTATATATGTGATTCTCCCCTACTATCGAGGAGGATATGTAAAGCAATGAAGAGAAGTGTTTTAAAATTCGGCGGTTCGTCTGTCAGCGATTTTACGAAAATTAGGAATATTGCTGAAATGCTGAAAAATAGAATTGAAAATGACGAACAACTTATTGTCGTGGTCAGTGCAATGGGAAAAACAACTGACCAATTAATGGAAAATGTAGCTGCGCTGACCAGCGAACCAAAACAACAAGAGCTTGCCCTCTTATTAACAACTGGTGAACAGCAAACTGTTTCCTACTTGTCTATGGTGCTAAACGATATAGGCGTTCAAGCAAGAGCCATGACAGGATATCAAGCCGGAATTAAAACAGTTGGACATCATCTCAAAAGCAGGATTGCAGAAATCAACCCTGATACTTTTGATAAAGCATTTGAAACGCATGATGTACTTGTTGTAGCCGGGTTCCAAGGTATCAATGATGAACTTGAATTGACTACGCTTGGCCGAGGTGGTTCGGATACGACAGCAGTTGCATTAGCAGCAGCCAATCAAACACCATGTGAAATTTATACAGACGTTGACGGTGTCTATGCGACTGACCCTCGTATTTATAAAGATGCCAAACGTTTAAGTGTAGTTTCTTACGAAGAAATGATGGAAATGAGCGCACTGGGTGCTGGGGTTTTAGAAACACGCAGTGTCGAACTCGCAAATAACTATAACATTCCATTGTATTTAGGAAGAACGTTATCAAATGTGGAAGGAACGTGGATTATGTCACAAACAGAAATACTAGAGAAAAAAGCAGTAACGGGCGTAGCTTTAGATAGCAAAATGATGCATGTCACTATCAGCTATCCCCTATCTGATAATAAACTCTTAACAGATTTATTTACTTTACTTGAAGAAGGACAAGTCAATGTTGATATGATTTCTCAAATCGTCAACCTTGAAGGGTTACAGCTCTCATTTACAATTAAAGATACTGATTTGACACAAATCAAAGGTATTTTTAACAAATTGTCAGAAAGTTACCAAGCTTTAGATTATAATTTAAATGATGCCTACGCAAAGATTTCCTTGATTGGATCAGGTATGAGAGATATGTCAGGTGTCGCATCGAAAGCTTTCATCAGTTTAATTAATGCAGGTATTCCGTTCTATCAAACAACGACATCTGAAATCAGTATCTCTTATGTTATCGATGCTGATAACGGAGAACGTGCAGTCAAACAACTTTATGAAACATTTGATATTTAAAAGTTGGAAAGCAGCAAGAATCAGAAACTCAAGAAAGAATTAACGACTTTCTTAAATAATAATATGGAGTGAATTGAATATGACAAAATTAGCAATCGCAGGTGCAACAGGTTTAGTAGGAAGCAAAATGTTAGAGACAATCGATCGTAAAAATATTCCATTTGATGAGCTTGTATTATTTTCTTCAGCAAGATCAGCAGGAAAAGAAATCGAGTTTCAAGGTAAAACATATACAGTTCAAGAACTAACAGAAGACGCTGCAAGCGAACATTTTGATTATGTATTGATGAGTGCTGGGGGCGCTACAAGTGAACACTTCTCACCTATTTTTGAAGAAGCGGGAGCCATTGTTATCGACAACTCAAGTCAATGGAGAATGCACGATGATATCGATTTAGTCGTACCAGAAGTCAATGAACCTAAATTTACAAGAGGTATCATCGCAAACCCTAACTGTTCAACAATCCAATCAGTGGTACCTTTAAAACCATTACAAGATAAATATGGTTTAAAACGTGTTGCTTATACAACATATCAAGCAGTATCAGGTTCAGGTTACGCTGGCCGTGAAGATTTATTAAATGGAGAAAAAGGAGAAGAACCAAAAACTTATCCTCATCCTATTTATAACAACGTGTTACCTCACATTGATGTCTTCTTAGAAAATGGTTATACAAAAGAAGAACAAAAAATGATTGATGAGACACGTAAAATCTTAAACTTACCAGACTTAAAAGTAACAGCAACTTGTGTGCGTGTACCTGTACAAGACAGCCACAGTGTTGAAATGGACGTTACTTTAGATAAACCAGCGACAGTAAAAGAAATTCAAGAACTATTTGAAAATGATGATCGTGTTGTCTTAGTAGACAATCCAGAAAATAATGAATATCCATTGGCTGTTTATTCTACTGGTAAAGATGAAGTCTTTGTCGGTCGTATCCGTAAAGACGATTCATTAGATAATACATTCCATATTTGGGTAACATCAGATAACTTACTTAAAGGCGCAGCATTGAATACAGTCCAAATTTTAGAACAAGTTTTATCAATGAAAGGAGTTTCTTAATATGAGTCGTTTATTTGAAGGAGTTGGGGTAGCTCTTACGACCCCATTCACAAATAATGAAGTCGATTATCAAGCATTAGAGAAACATGTTAATTATTTATTAGACAATAATATCCAAGCGATTATTGTAAATGGTACAACAGCAGAGAACCCTACTTTAACTGAAGATGAAAAAGAAAAAGTATTAGAAGCAGTTATTAAACAAGTGAATGGCAGAGCAACTGTTATTGCTGGTACAGGTACAAACTCAACTAAAAAATCTTTAGACGCTTCATTACGTGCTAAAGAATTAGGTGCAGATGCAATTATGCTGATTACACCTTACTACAATAAAACAAGCCAACGTGGTTTAATCGCCCACTTCACTACAGTGGCAGATGCAGTAGAACTACCTGTTGTTTTATATGATGTACCATCAAGAACAAATATGAGAATTGATGTAGAAACAATGGTTGAGTTAGCGAAAAATCCTTATATTGTAGCATTGAAAGATGCGACTAATGATTTTGAACATCACCGTGCGTTAAAAGAACGCTTAGACTTATCTGAGTTCTCATTATATAGCGGTAACGATGATAATGTTGTACGTTATTACGCTGAAGGCGGCCATGGTGTAATTTCAGTTGTCGCAAACGCGATTCCTGGTGATTTCCAAGCACTTTATGAAAAAGCAAAACGTGGCGAATCTATTGATAAAGATTTCGAACCAATTAACCGTTTGTTAAATGCGTTATCAGTAGATGTTAACCCTATCCCAATCAAAGCACTTACTGCTGTTGAAGGATTCGGTAACTACGAAGTACGTTTACCGTTAGTGACTTTAGAAGAATCAGACCGTAAACAACTTGAAGAAGCATATGCCAAATATAAAGCAGGTGAACTTTAATGAAAATTTTGCTAATCGGATATGGTGCAATGAACAAACGTGTGGCACGTTTGGCTGAAGAGCAAGGACATGAAATTGTAGGTGTTATCGTTCCAGATCCTGAAAATGACTATCCCTACCCTACTTATTCACAAATCAGTGAAGCAAAAGATGCTGAAGTAGCGATTGATTTCTCTAATCCGGAATTATTATTACCGTTATTAGACCAAGATTTCAAATTACCAGTTGTTGTAGCTACAACGGGTGAAAAAGAAAAAATTCAAGAAAAACTACAAGCATTAAGTAAAGACATGCCAGTCTTCTTTAGTGCAAATATGAGTTATGGTATCCATGTCATGACAAAATTATTAGAAGTTGCTGTACCACTTTTACAAGGTTACGATATCGAATTAATCGAAGCACACCATAATAAAAAAGTAGATGCACCAAGTGGTACATTGATTAAGTTGTTAGATGTTATCAAAGATATTAAAGAAGTAAATCCTGTCTATGATCGCTCACAAACAACTGAACGTAGAAAACCTGAAGATATCGGAATTAGTGCTGTTCGTGGCGGTACAATTGTTGGTGAACATGAAGTATTGTTTGCTGGTGTCGATGAAACGATTGAATTAACACATCGGGCACAATCAAAAGATATCTTTGCGAACGGTGCAATTACAGCCGCTGAGCGATTGGTTTCTAAACCAAATGGGTATTATACATTTGATAATTTAAATAATTAATTAAACAAAGGAGAGGTTTTTACCATGGCAAAAGATTTAACAGCTGAGGAGATTATTCAATATATTAGTGATGCGAAAAAATCAACACCACTAAAAGTTTATATTAACGGAGCGTTCAAAAACGTAGAATTTCCTGAATCATTTAAAGTATTCGGCGGAGAAGATTCTAAAGTGATTTTCTGTGAAGCAGATGACTGGGATAAATTCTATGACGAATATCAAAACTACATTGAAGATGTAGAAATTGAAATGGATCGTCGCAACTCTGCGATTCCACTAAAAGATTTACGTCATACAAACGCGCGTATTGAACCAGGTTCATTCATTCGTGAACAAGCGATTATCGAAGATGGTGCAGTTGTGATGATGGGCGCAACAATCAACATCGGTGCGGTAGTCGGCGAAGGTACAATGATCGACATGGGTGCGACATTAGGTGGTCGTGCAACAACAGGTAAAAATGTACACGTCGGTGCAGGTGCTGTATTAGCAGGTGTTATCGAACCACCAAGTGCATCCCCTGTTGTAATTGAAGATGATGTATTAATCGGTGCCAATGCAGTTATCTTAGAAGGCGTTCGTGTCGGTAAAGGCGCAATTGTTGCTGCAGGTGCAATTGTGACACAAGACGTTCCAGCCGGTACTGTAGTTGCAGGTACACCAGCGAAAGTAATCAAACAAACTTCTGAAGTTGAAGATTCTAAACGCGAAATCGTATCTGCTTTACGTAAATTAAATGACTAATCAAAAACCAGACGTTAACAACTATTAAATAAATCAAAAAAGGCGTATCGTGTGCGTTTTGCAGAGCCTCACATACGCCTTTTATACATATTATTAAGTAAGACAAAAGGAAGGATATTATGACACAAACTGAATTAGAATTTGTAACACAACATCGTCGCCATTTACATCAAAACCCAGAACTAAGTTTGGAAGAATACGAAACAACGAATCATATCATTGCTTTTTTAGAATCTATCGGCGTACCTTATGAACGTCCTTTAGAAACAGGTGTCGTTGCACACTTAAAAGGTAACGGTAATCATACAATTGCGTTTAGAGCTGATATTGATGCTTTACCGATTGATGAAGAAAATGACATCGACTTTAAAAGTTCAAAAGCAAATGTGATGCATGCGTGTGGACATGATGGTCATACAACTGCCCTACTCTTATTTGTCAGACGATGCAAAGCTTTATTTGACAAAGGCGAATTACCGCAAAATGTAGTGTTTATTTTCCAACCTGCTGAAGAAACAGGCGCAGGTGCTAACCGTTTGATCAAAGCTGGTGCATTTGATCATCATCCAATCGAAGCGGTTTTTGGTATCCATGTTATGCCGTTTAATGATGAAGGCACTGTAACAATTATGAATGAAGAAATTACTGCGAGCGCTACAGAATATCGATTCTTCTTAAAAGGACAATCTAGCCACGTTGCGAATAAAGAACAAGGACGCTCATGTGGTGAAGGTTTAATCCATGTATTAAACCAAGTGAGTCAAATTCAACAATATCATTTGAATGGTTTACAAAGAAATATAGTTCATATTGGTCGTTTTAATGCTGGTGAAGCGATTAACACAGTCCCTAGTCAAGGTTACTTAGAAGGTACAATTCGTACGTATGACACAAACGATCTACAAGCAGTAAAAGACCAAATGTCTAAAATTGCGCAAAGTGTACAGTTATTATTTGGTGTTAATTGCGAAGTGAAGTTTGAAGAAGGTTACCCACCTACTTATAATGACCCTACTTTACATGATGGTGTCGTTAAAGCTTTAAAAGATGCGGACTTTAATGTAGTAGAATTAGAAAAACCTTATTTATTCGGTGAAGATTTCAGTTTCTATAGCCAAATTGCGCCAAGTTACTTTGCTTTTGTCGGTATTCGTAATGAAGCAAATGACTGGGTACATGGTTTGCATACACCGAAACTTAACTTCGACGAAGCACAATTAATCCGTATTGCGGATTATTATGAAAATCTATTATTCCAATATGGCAAGGAGGTTTCTTCATGACAGCGATTTGGTCGGTAAACCGTCAACAATTTATAGATAATGCGAAAAAAGTACGTCATAACCAAAATTTAATGGCCGTTGTGAAGAACAATGCTTATAACTATGGGTTAGAATTTTCTGTAGAAGCCTTTTTAGAAGCTGGCATTGATACATTCAGCACAACTTCACTTGCTGAAGCTATTCGTGTCAGAAAAATTGCACCAAATGCGACGATTTTTTTAATGAACGCTGTTTATGATTTTGATGCGGTAAGAGATAATCATATTCACATGACCCTGCCCTCTTTAACTTATTACTATCAATATAAAGAAGAGTTACAAGGTATCCATGTTCACTTAGAATTTGAGAACTTACTTCATCGTTCTGGGCTTAAAACCATACAAGAAATTAAAGAAGTACTTGAAGATCATGCGAATAACCAAAATGAAGATCAGATGATTATCAGTGGTTTATGGACACATTTTGGTTACGCAGATGAATTTGATGTTCCTGAATATGGTATTGAAAAACAAGCGTGGTTTGACGTTGTCGATGCATTACTTTCTGAGGGATATCATTTTGATTTAATTCATGCACAAAACAGTGCTTCATTTTATCGAGAAGAACAACAACTTTTACCGCATCACACGCATGCACGTGTCGGTATTGCTTTATATGGCTCAAGACCTTACAGCAGCTTATCAGAAGACGTTATCAGTCAATCACTTACTGTTAAAGGTAATGTGATTCAAGTCAGAGATGTAAATAAAGGTGACTATTGCGGCTATAGCTTTGCGTATGAAGTCGAACAAGATCATACAAAACTTGCGGTTGTTGATATGGGTTACGGTGACGGTATTTTAAGAACCAGAGCTAAACACGAAGCCATTATTAATGGTAAACGTTACCCTATCAAAGCTTTGATGATGAGTCATATGTTCGTTGCGGTTGATGAAACCGTTACTGCACAAGATGAAGTGATACTATATAATGAAGATATGCGTATTGATGAATATACGTTTAAAGGTGTCGGCGCGAACTCTGAACAATTAAGTGCGCTAAACCATGATTCTTTGATAAAGGAGATTCGATAAAATGGTTGTAGAATATAAAAATGGTAAATTAACAATGGGTGGCACAAGTTTAGAAATGATTGCTCAAAGCTTCGGTACCCCACTGATTGTTTATGATGAGGACCAAATCCGTAATCAAATGCGCAGATATAAAGAAGCATTTGAAGCTAGCGGCCTTGATTATAATATTTCATATGCATCAAAAGCATTTACTTGCCTACAAATGGTTAAGCTTGTACAAGAAGAAGGATTAAGCTTAGATGTTGTATCTGAAGGTGAACTTTATACTGCTTTAGAAGCCGGTTACGACCCAGCAAACATCCACTTCCATGGTAATAACAAAACAAAACACGAAATTCGTTATGCATTAGAAAGTAAAATCGGTTATTTCGTGATTGATTCTTTAGATGAAATCGAATTAATTAACAGATATGCATCAGAAACAGCTGATGTTGTACTACGTGTAAATCCTGGTGTAGAAGCACATACCCATGAATTTATTCAAACGGGCCAAGAAGATAGTAAATTTGGTTTATCTATTCGCTATGGTTTAGCAGATCAAGCGATTGAAAAAATTCAAAATAGCGATAAATTAAACTTAAAAGGTATCCATTTCCATATTGGTTCTCAAATTGAAGGCACAGAAGCAATGATTGAAACAGCTAAAATTGTGATTAAATGGTTAAAAGATTTGAATTTAGAAGTGGATTTACTAAATATTGGTGGCGGCTTCGGTATCCGTTATGTTGAAGGTGATGTCAGCTTCCCTATCGAGTCAGGTATCAAAGAAATTACAGATGCTTTAAAAGATATTGCGAAAGAAGCAGATTATCCACTACCAACAATTGGTATTGAACCAGGACGTTCTATTGTGGGAGAAGCTGGTGTAACGCTTTATGAAGTCGGTACAATTAAAGAAATTCCTGGTATTAACAAATATGTATCTATTGACGGTGGTATGAGTGATCACATCCGTACAGCATTATATGGTGCGAAGTATGATGCCTTATTAGTTAATCGTGATGAAGAAGCGGACGATACAGTCACTATCTCTGGTAAATTATGTGAGTCTGGCGATATTATTGCGCGAGATGTGAAATTACCTTCATCTGTTCATCGTGGCGATTACCTTGCGATATTATCAACAGGTGCATATCACTATTCTATGTCATCTAACTATAACCAAATGCAGAAACCTGCAGTGTTATTTGTGAAAGATGGTAAAGCAAGAGAAGTTATCAAACGTCAATCACTACGTCAATTAATTATTAATGATACAAAAGTAAAATAAATCATAAATGTAAAAAACGAACTGAGATGAGATCAGTTCGTTTTTTGTATTATACGAGATTTACTAAATTAACAGAAGAAAAATCACTCTTTTCCAAGAAACAACAATGTATCATTATCTTAATTTTCCCTTCCGTTTTATATTGGGGATAAAGCCAAAAAAGGAAAAAGACAAAGAAAAGGGGTCGGGACATAAATGTTCTGACTTCT
>NZ_KV836997.1:0-636 GCF_001838465.1 Staphylococcus sp. HMSC061G12 | reverse complement strand
TTCTTGCACTCTATATAAAAATCTTTCTAAAGTTCTTGTATCTGTTGGATTTTGGTAAACACCGAAGGCTAAGGCAAACTGGTTGTTGGTTCCTACTTGAATATTATATGCAGGCTTTAATTGACCATTCATCATATGATCGTCTTTCATTCTCATAAAAGTCGCATCATGATCAGTTTTTGAATAACTATTTCTATCTCCTAAAACTTTCTTTTGTTCTTCATACTTCATCTTTTTCTCTTTACAATCATTCACTGCTTTTTTGTATTTTTTCAATAATGTACGTTCTGAACGTATTAATTTTCTTTGCTTCGTATCATCGTTAGAATCAATTTTATCAGTTAGTTCCTCAATTTTATGACTTAAGCAATCTTCGATTGCCTCTAGTTCATGTGTCTGTATGTCTTCAGATGATTCTTCTTTTAAATTTGGCAAAATTTCTTTTACTAATAGCTCTTCGTATATTTCTTTTGATTTCTTTATATTAGATTGACTATAACGTTCTGTATTCTTTCTCCAAACAAACGTATACTTATTTGCATCAGCTTCAATTTTAGTACCATCGATGTAAATTGCATTCTCTTCTATATAATGATTTTCTACTAAAAAGGTTCTGAATACTACATAACATTCTTT